>NZ_ASSI01000190.1:0-49010 GCF_000466765.1 Burkholderia sp. AU4i
CCGTGCCGTACGCACCGGCCGCGCCGGCGAAGGCCGGCACGAACACCGGCACGGTCGCGGCTTCGGGCTTCTTGCGCGCGAGCGCAGCCCGGCGGGCGGCGGCCAGTCGGTCGGTGGTCGCGGCAGGCAGGTCGGCCGCGCGCTCGTCCAGCGCGCGGCGCACCTTCAGCGCGAATTCGTGTTCTCGATTTGCGGGAGCGGAGCTCATAGCGTGATTCCTTTGGCCTTGAGCGCTTGCGCCAGGGTGTGGGTGGCTCGCGAGCAGTGCGTCTTGACGCTGCCCTCGGAGCACCCCATTGCGGCGGCAGTCTCGGCGACATCCATATCTTCCCAATAACGCATCAGGAACGCTTCCCGTTGACGCGCCGGAAGTTTCTGGATTTCTTCGTCGATCAGGGCCAGAACCTGCTCTCGTTCGAGGCGGTGCTCGCTGCTTTCGACGCCCGCGTTGTCGTCCGCGGATTCGAGGGTTTCGAGCGGGTCGAAGTCGTCGTCGTCGGTGTTGTTCAGCGACGAGAAGAGCGTGACCCACGTGTTGCGGACCTTCTGCCGACGGAACCAGTCGTGAATCGCGTTCTGCAGGATCCGCTGAAAAAGCAGCGGCAGCTCGGCCGCCGGCCGGTCACCGTACTTCTCCGCAAGCTTGATCATTGCGTCCTGCACGATGTCGAGCGACGCATCGTCGTCACGCACGGCGTACGCGGCCTGCTTGAACGCGCGCCTTTCGACGCCCGCCAGAAAGTCGGCGAGTTCCTTGTCTGATGCCATTCCGTGAAGGTATGCGCTGCGGGCCGCTGCGTGGTGAAAAAGGTCGAAAAATTTCGTAAAACCCGCGGATGCTATCAAATTTTCGTGCCGCTTGGCACCGGGGCGGGCGCCGCACGTTGCGCGCGAGCCGCGGCGGCGGGGTGCCGGACGGCGCCCATGATGCGCTGCGGGATATTTTGCTTGACGACCCATTCGCGACCCGCTATCGTCAGCGATTCGCAACATGAAGTGATGGTCTCATTTGAGGCTGGCCCAAGAAGCCTGCCCTTCAAACTGGACGCGCCGCTTGAACCCGAGCCACAAGCCCGGCAGAGAGCACCCGATCAATTTTTTGCCGAAAATTCGAAAGGTCAAAATGAACATGCCCAGCGCGGAATTCTCCACGTCGGAACCCCTTTCCCCTCCCGATAGCGACTCCATCGGCGGTACCGTGCTCATGAAGGCACTGGCCGATGAAAACGTCGAATTCATCTGGGGCTACCCCGGCGGCTCGGTACTCTACATCTACGACGAGCTTTACAAGCAGGACAAGATTCAGCACGTGCTGGTGCGCCACGAACAGGCGGCCGTGCACGCAGCCGATGCGTATGCGCGTTCCACCGGCAATGTCGGCGTCTGCCTCGTGACGTCGGGCCCCGGTGTCACCAACGCGGTGACCGGCATCGCAACGGCGTACATGGATTCGATCCCGATGGTCGTGATCAGCGGCCAGGTGCCCACGGCAGCGATCGGCCAGGATGCGTTCCAGGAGTGCGACACCGTCGGCATCACGCGTCCGTGCGTGAAGCACAACTTCCTCGTGAAGGACGTGCGCGACCTCGCGGAAACCGTCAAGAAGGCGTTCTACATCGCCCGCACCGGCCGTCCGGGCCCCGTGCTGATCGACATCCCGAAGGACATCTCGAAGACGCCGTGCCAGTACGAGCCCGTCAAGAGCGTGTCGCTGCGTTCGTACAACCCGGTCACGAAGGGCCATTCGGGCCAGATCCGCAAGGCCGTGTCGCTGCTGCTGACGGCGAAGCGTCCGTACATCTATACGGGCGGCGGCATCATCCTCGCCGACGCGTCGCGTGAACTGAACCAGTTCGCGGACCTGCTCGGCTACCCGGTCACGAACACGCTGATGGGCCTCGGCGGCTATCGCGCGTCGGACAAGAAATTCCTCGGCATGCTCGGCATGCACGGCACCTACGAAGCGAACATGGCGATGCAGCACTGCGACGTGCTGATCGCGATCGGTGCCCGCTTCGACGACCGCGTGATCGGCGATCCGGCGCACTTCGCGTCGCGTCCGCGCAAGATCATCCACATCGACATCGACCCGTCGTCGATCTCGAAGCGCGTGAAGGTCGACATCCCGATCGTCGGCGACGTGAAGGAGGTGCTGAAGGAGCTGATCGAGCAGCTGCAGACGGCCGAGCATGGCCCCGACACCGAAGCCCTCGCGCAATGGTGGAAGGACATCGAGGGCTGGCGCTCGAAGGACTGCCTGAAGTACGACCGCGAAAGCGAGATCATCAAGCCGCAGTACGTGGTCGAGAAGGCGTGGGAGCTGACGGACGGCAATGCGTTCGTGTGCTCGGACGTCGGCCAGCACCAGATGTGGGCGGCGCAGTTCTACCGTTTCAACAAGCCGCGTCGCTGGATCAACTCCGGCGGCCTCGGCACGATGGGCTTCGGCCTGCCGGCAGCGATGGGCGTCAAGATGGCGCACCCGGACGACGACGTGCTGTGCATCACGGGCGAAGGCTCGATCCAGATGTGCATCCAGGAGCTGTCGACCTGCCTGCAGTACGACACGCCCGTGAAGATCATTTCGCTGAACAACCGCTATCTCGGCATGGTTCGCCAGTGGCAGCAGATCGAATACAGCAAGCGCTATTCGCATTCGTACATGGATGCGCTGCCTGACTTCGTGAAGCTCGCCGAAGCGTACGGCCATGTCGGCTTGCGGATCGAAAAGACCTCGGATGTGGAGCCGGCGCTGAAGGAAGCGCTGCGCCTGAAGGACCGCACCGTGTTTCTCGACTTCCAGACCGATCCGACCGAAAACGTCTGGCCGATGGTACAGGCCGGCAAGGGCATCACCGAGATGCTGCTCGGATCGGAAGACCTGTAACGGCGCGACGCGCGCCTGGGCCGAAGCGGCCGCCTTCACGAAAGGCGGTGCGGCACGCGGCGGCGCGCGGCGCGAGTGAATCGACACGGACACATTCTGGAAGAAGCGAACATGAGACACATCATTTCCGTCCTGCTGGAGAACGAACCGGGTGCGCTGTCGCGCGTGGTCGGTCTGTTTTCCGCACGCGGCTACAACATCGAAACCTTGACGGTGGCGCCGACCGAAGACCAATCGCTGTCGCGGCTCACCATCGTTTCCATTGGCTCCGACGACGTGATCGAACAGATCACGAAGCATCTGAACCGCCTGATCGAGGTGGTGAAAGTGGTGGACCTGACCGACGGTGCACACATCGAACGCGAGCTGATGCTGATCAAGGTACGTGCAGTGGGCAAGGAGCGCGAAGAAATGAAGCGGATGGCGGACATTTTCCGCGGCCGCATCATCGACGTGACCGAAAAGACCTACACGATCGAATTGACGGGCGCGAGCGACAAGCTCGACGCATTCATCCAGGGGCTGGACGCGGGCGCGATCCTCGAGACCGTGCGCACCGGCAGCTCCGGCATCGGACGCGGCGAGCGCATCCTGAAGGTGTGATGCCGACATTGCCAAAGTGGCACGCCGGGTGCGCCGTCATGTCCCGGCCCGCAGTACTCCATCCGAACGAATTGTTGAATTTTTGAATTAGCGAAGGAACCATCATGAACGTTTTCTACGACAAAGACGCCGACCTCTCCCTCATCAAGGGCAAGCAAGTCACGATCATCGGCTACGGCTCGCAAGGCCATGCACACGCGCTGAACCTGAAGGACAGCGGTGTCAACGTGACGGTCGGCCTGCGCAAGGGCGGCGCGTCGTGGAGCAAGGCCGAGAACGCAGGCCTGTCGGTCAAGGAAGTCGCGGAAGCGGTGAAGGGCGCCGACGTCGTGATGATGCTGCTGCCGGACGAGCAGATCGCCGACGTGTACGCGAAGGAAGTGCACGAGAACATCAAGCAGGGCTCGGCGCTGGCATTCGCGCACGGCTTCAACGTCCACTACGGCGCGGTGATCCCGCGCGCCGACCTCGACGTGATCATGATCGCGCCGAAGGCACCGGGCCACACCGTGCGCGGCACGTACTCGCAAGGTGGCGGCGTGCCGCACCTGATCGCGGTTGCGCAGAACAAGTCGGGCGCGGCACGCGACATCGCGCTGTCGTACGCTGCGGCGAACGGCGGCGGCCGTGCCGGCATCATCGAGACGAACTTCCGTGAAGAAACCGAAACCGACCTGTTCGGCGAGCAGGCCGTGCTGTGCGGCGGTACCGTCGAGCTGATCAAGGCTGGTTTCGAAACGCTGGTCGAGGCAGGTTACGCGCCGGAAATGGCGTACTTCGAGTGCCTGCACGAACTGAAGCTGATCGTCGACCTGATCTACGAAGGCGGCATCGCGAACATGAACTACTCGATCTCGAACAACGCCGAGTACGGCGAGTACGTGACGGGCCCGCGCATCGTCACGGAAGAGACGAAGAAGGCGATGAAGCAGTGCCTGACCGACATCCAGACCGGCGAGTACGCGAAGAGCTTCATCCTCGAGAACAAGGCAGGCGCACCGACGCTGCAGTCGCGCCGCCGCCTGACGGCCGAGCACCAGATCGAGCAGGTCGGTGCGAAGCTGCGCGCGATGATGCCGTGGATCGCGAAGAACAAGCTCGTCGACCAGACGAAGAACTAAGCACCGCGTGCTGTTCCGGCCCCTCGAATAAAGGGCCGGTACCAAAAAGCCGCCCGAAGGCAGCAGTGCCCCGGGCGGCTTTTGTTATGCTACGGGCTTTGCAATTCACCGAACACAGAACGAATCCATGAACTATCCTCATCCGATCATCGCGCGCGAAGGCTGGCCGTTCATCGCGATTGCTGCCGTCATCGCGCTGTTGATCCACGCCGTCGGGGGCTTCGGCTTCGCGTGGCCGTTCTGGCTGCTGCTCGCTTTCGTCGTCCAGTTCTTCCGTGATCCGCAGCGCCCGATCCCGGCGCAGCCGAACGCGGTGCTGTGCCCGGCGGACGGCCGCATCGTCGCGGTCGAGACCGCGCAGGACCCGTACGCGAACCGCGAAGCGCTGAAGATCAGCGTGTTCATGAATGTCTTCAACGTCCATTCGCAGCGTTCGCCGGTCGATGGCGCGATCTCCAAGGTCGAGTACTTCCCGGGTGCGTTCCTGAACGCGGCGATCGACAAGGCGTCCACCGAGAACGAGCGTAACGCGGTCGTGATCCAGACGGCGAGCGGCAAGACCGTGACCGCCGTGCAGATCGCCGGCCTCGTCGCACGCCGGATTCTCTGCTACGTGCGCGCCGGCGAGCCGTTGTCGCGCGGCCAGCGCTACGGTTTCATCCGCTTCGGTTCGCGCGTCGACGTGTACCTGCCGCTCGGCAGCCGCGCGAAGGTGTCGATCGGCGAGAAGGTCTACGCGTCGTCGACGATCCTCGCCGAGCTCGAGCAGTAAGCGGCGAGGCGCACGATGGCCGCATTCAAACCGCGTCGGCCGCGCAACGGCGCCGGCCAGACGCCACGCCCGTTCCGCCGCAACAAGGGGATGGCCGCCGATCCGGTGCCTATCGAGAGCCGCCGCGCCGCGCGCCAGCGGTTCCTGAAGACGCGCGGCATCTACCTGCTGCCGAACGCGTTCACGACCGCCGCGCTGTTCTGCGGCTTCTTCGCGGTCGTGCAGGCGATGAACGTGCGCTTCGAGATCGCCGCAATCGCGATTTTCGTCGCGATGGTGCTCGACGGGATGGACGGGCGCGTCGCGCGCATGACGCATACGCAGAGCGCGTTCGGCGAGCAGTTCGACAGCCTGTCGGACATGGTGTCGTTCGGTGTCGCGCCCGCGCTCGTGATGTACGAGTGGGTGCTGAAGGATCTCGGCCGCTGGGGCTGGCTCGCCGCGTTCGTCTACTGCTCGGGCGCCGCGCTGCGCCTCGCGCGCTTCAACACGAACATCGGCGTCGTCGACAAGCGTTTCTTCCAGGGGCTGCCGAGCCCGGCCGCCGCCGCGCTGATCGCGGGCTTCGTGTGGCTCGCGACCGACAACCGCGTGCCGATGAAGCTCGGCTGGCTGCCGTGGGTCGCGTTCGTGCTGACGATCTATGCGGGCGTGACGATGGTGTCGAACGCGCCGTTCTACAGCGGCAAGGCGCTCGACGTGCGGCACCGCGTGCCGTTCGCGGCGATCCTGCTGGTCGTCGTCGCGTTCGTGCTCGTGTCGTCCGACCCGCCGCTGATGCTGTTCTGCCTGTTCGTGCTGTACGGGCTGTCCGGCTACGTGTTCTGGGCCTACATGGCCGTGCGCGGGCGGGCAAACCCCGCGCGCTCGTCGCAGCGCGATCACTGACGCGCGTTTTTTGCCCGGAAACGGCGGCCTCGGGGCCGCCGTTTTCATTGGCCCCTTTTTCCAGTCGGGCCGCGTCGGTTCCCGGGTGCCGTCCGATTGCGCACCCAACGGAATGTCGCTATAGTCTTCGGCATGACTGCATTTCCCCGCCTCCCCCTCCTTCTAGCCGGTGCGCCGCTACGCGCGCTAGCCTCGGCGCGCCTGCCGCGCTGACCGTTCTCGCCCTCCGTCAAGCCTCGTCTGTTGTTGAGCGTCGCCAGCGGTGGCGCGATCTCATTACGTTTGACTTCCGTATAAAGCCCCCTGGAGCCTCCCCATGACAGACAAGCTGATCATTTTCGATACGACGTTACGTGACGGCGAGCAATCGCCCGGCGCGTCGATGACGAAGGAAGAGAAAATCCGCATCGCGAAGCACCTCGAGCGGATGAAGGTCGACGTGATCGAGGCCGGCTTCGCCGCCAGCTCGAACGGCGATTTCGACGCGATCCACACGATCGCCGGTCTCGTGAAGGACAGCACGATCTGCTCGCTGGCGCGGGCCAACGACAAGGACATCCAGCGTGCGGCCGACGCGCTGAAGCCGGCCAACAGCTCGCGGATCCACACGTTCATCGCGACGTCGCCGCTGCACATGGAGAAGAAGCTGCGCATGACGCCGGACCAGGTGTTCGAGCAGGCGCGTCTCGCAGTGCGGTTCGCACGCAAGTTCACCGACAACGTCGAATTCTCGCCGGAAGACGGCAGCCGCTCGGACCTCGACTTCCTGTGCCGCGTGCTGGAAGCCGTGATCGCCGAAGGGGCGACGACCATCAACATCGCCGACACGGTCGGCTACGGCGTGCCCGAGCTCTACGGCAACCTCGTGAAGACGCTGCGCGAACGCATTCCGAACTCGGACAAGGCGATCTTCTCCGTGCATTGCCACAACGACCTCGGGATGGCGGTGGCGAACTCGCTCGCCGGCGTGAAGATCGGCGGCGCGCGCCAGATCGAGTGCACGATCAACGGTCTCGGCGAGCGCGCGGGCAACACGTCGCTCGAGGAAATCGTGATGGCCGTGAAGACCCGCAAGGACTACTTCGGCCTCGACGTCGGCATCGACACGACGCAGATCGTGCCGACGTCGAAGCTCGTGTCGCAGATCACCGGTTTCGTCGTGCAGCCGAACAAGGCGGTAGTCGGCGCGAATGCGTTCGCGCACGCGTCGGGCATCCACCAGGACGGCGTGCTGAAGGCGCGCGACACCTACGAGATCATGCGCGCGGAAGACGTGGGCTGGACCGCGAACAAGATCGTGCTCGGCAAGCTGTCGGGCCGTAACGCGTTCAAGCAGCGCCTGCAGGAGCTCGGCGTGTCGCTCGACAGCGAAAGCGAACTGAACGCGGCGTTCATGCGTTTCAAGGATCTGGCCGATCGCAAGGCCGAGATCTTCGACGAGGACATCATCGCGATCGTGTCCGAGGAATCGGCGCTCGCACACGAGCAGGAGCACTTCAAGTTCGTGTCGCTGTCGCAGCACTCGGAAACGGGCGAGCAGCCGCACGCGAAGGTCGTGTTCGGGGTCGAAGGCAAGGAAGTGACCGGCGAAGCGCGCGGCAACGGCCCGGTCGACGCGACGTTCAATGCGATCGAGAGCGAAGTCGGCAGCGGTTCCGAGCTGCTGCTGTACTCGGTGAACGCGATCACGACCGGTACGCAGGCGCAGGGTGAAGTGACTGTCCGGCTGTCGAAGAGCGGGCGGATCGTCAACGGCGTCGGCACCGATCCGGACATCGTCGCCGCATCCGCGAAGGCGTACATCTCCGCGCTGAACAAGCTGCATTCGAAGGACGACAAGCTCAATCCGCAGCGCTCGTAAGCGCTGCGCGTCGCGCATCACCGAAACGCCCCGTGCGGCCCTGCGCCGCCGGGGCGTTTTTCATGCGCCGCTCATTCGGCGGCCGGCGCACGGAACAGCCAGCGACGCGCGGCCGTGCGCGGCACCGGGCTGCGGCGCCGGAACTCGACGGCGATGCCACGTCGCGGCGCATCGGCGACGAACGCGTCGAGCAGTTCGAGCACGTCGTGATCGATGTAATCGGCGCGTGTCGCGTCGATGATCACCGCGGCCCGGTCGGGGATGTGCCGCAGATGATGCTTGACCTGCACCTTGCCGAGGAACGACACGTCCTTGCGGAACGACAGCAGGAAGTGGTCGTCGTGCTGCGCGAGCGTCACGGGGCTCTTCAGGTTCGCGACGGCGACGGCCAGCACGCTGCACGCGAGGCCGAGCGCGATGCCGAACAGCAGGTCGACCGCGAGCACGCCGGCGATCGTCGCGGCGAACGGCACGAAGGCGGCCGGCCCCTGTTTCATCACCGAGCGGAACAGCGCCGGTTTCGCCAGCTTGAAGCCGGTATGGATCAGGATCGCGGCCAGGCTCGCGAGCGGAATCAGGTTGATCAGGCCGGTGAGCGCGAACACACTCGCGAGCAGCAGCACCCCGTGCACGATCGCCGACATCCGGCTTTGCGCGCCCGCGTTGACGTTCACCGAACTGCGCACGATCACCGACGTGATCGGCAGCCCGCCGACCGCGCCCGCGACGAGATTGCCGACGCCCTGGGCCTTGAGTTCGCGATCGGGCTGCGTCGGCCGGCGCTTCGGGTCGATCTGCTCGACGGCTTCGAGGCTCAGCAGCGTCTCGAGGCTCGCGACGACCGCGAGCGTGATCGCGACGCGCCACACGTCCGGATTGACGAGCTGCGCGAAGTTCGGGCCGAGTTCCGCATGCTTGAGCGACGCCGCAAAGGCCGCGAACGAGCCGAGTTCGGGCAGCGTCACGCGATGGGCGGCGCCCGGCGCGACCGACGGTGCGACGATGCTCAGCACGAGCGTGGCGCCGATACCCAGCACGACGACCGCAAGCGGAGCCGGCACCGAGCGCACCAGCGCGAAGCGGCGCAGCGCGGACGTGTCCCACGCGATCAGCAGCGCGAGCGACGCAAGCGCGATGGCCGTGGCGGCCCACGCGACCGGCAGGCCGGGCCAGTTCGCAAACGATTGCGCGGCCGAACCGCCGATACCGAACGCGAACGGAATCTGCTTCACGATCAGCAGCAGGCCGATCGCGGCGAGCATGCCCTTGATGACGGGTGAAGGTACGTAGGCGGCGAACCGGCCGGCACGCAGCATGCCGAACCCGAACTGCAGGACGCCGGACAGCAGCACCGCGAGCAGGAACGCGGAGAAGCTGCCGAGTTGTGCGATACCTTCGACGACGATCACGACGAGGCCGGCGGCCGGCCCGCTGACGGACAGCGACGAACCGCTCAGCAGCGCGACGACGATGCCGCCGACGATGCCGGATACGAGCCCGGCAAACGGTTCGACGCCGGATGCGTTGGCGATGCCGAGACACAGCGGCAGCGCGACGAGGAACACGACGACGCCGGCGACGATGTCGCGCGGCAGGGTGGACAGGCGCTGGTTCAGTTTCATGGTCGGGATGATTTCATTGGCTTTGGGGGCAGGTCAGCCGAGCGCGCAGGCCGTCGCGGCCTGCGCGGGTTCGACGTCGACGGGCGGGGTGGTGTAGCCGGAATCGAGTTCCTTCAGGCGGCCGTCCGCGAGCGAAAAGATCCAGCCGTGCACGAGCGGCGGCCGTTCACGGCCCCGCACGATCGGGGACGCGCGCAGCAGCCGCACCTGCTCGAGCACGTTGAGCTCGGCGAGGCGGTCGGCGGCGGCCGTGTCGTCGAGCCCGTCCAGCGTGTCACGATGGCGTCGCGCGAGCGCGCACAGCGGCGCGATGCGGCGCGCGACGTGCGGCAGGTCGGACGGCGGCGGGAGCAGCGATGCGCGTACGCCGCCGCATCCGTAGTGCCCGCACACGATCACATGGTCGACCTGCAGCACGCGCACCGCGTACTCGAGCACGCTGGCGGAATTGTCGTCGTCGGGATGGAACAGGTTCGCGATGTTGCGATGGACGAACAGTTCGCCGGGCGCGCAGTGCGTGATGGTTTCGGCCGGCACGCGGCTGTCGGCGCAGCCGATCCACAGCACGCGCGGGTTCTGGCCGCGCGCGAGCGCGTCGAAGAAACCGGGCGTGTGTTCACGCGTTTCGCGGGCCCAGGCGATGTTGGCAACCAGCATGCTCTTGGGGCGATTCATGAGGACTCCTTTGAGATAAAGGCAATCGAATATCGGCAAAAATGACGAAATGGCATGCTTTCTAAATTGAAAGGTTGAGTTTCGACTGATATTAGGGGTATGCCCTAGCGCTTCGGGGGTGTTGAAACAAATTGTTTCAAATTGATTTGGCGTAGTGCATTGCATGCACCAATCCACTGCATGATATGCACTGCGCGTGCCTGTTTTCAGGCAAAGGCCCGCATGACGGGGATGTCAGCGAATTGCCATTGGCAAGTCATCGATCGGAAAAGATTTCCGTCGCATTTGCCGAATTAATAAGCCGGCGGAAAAAAGGAAATGGCCATTCACGCAATGATTCGTGAATGACCATCGAGAAAATTGCGCGTAAATGCGTAATCGGTCAGAACAGGTTGCGGCGGTCGGGGTCGTGCAACGGGTCGGGTGTTTTCTGCGTGATGCACAGGATGCCCTGCGGGTCGAAGTAGAAGCTGTACATCATGTACCAGACGTTGTCCTCGAGATACCGGTACGTCCATACCTCGCGCTTCATCAGCGGGAAGTAGGACGTCTCGACGGGGCGTCCGAAGTTGACGAGGACGTCGGTCTTCGTCCACTTGCCGATCTCCGCACGATAGAACTCGCTCGGCTGCAGGACCTGGCGCACGTTGACGATCTTGTGGGTCGCGTCGACGTCGGCCGCGACGGTGATCTCGCCCATCGGCTGGGTCGGCCACATCAGGCGCTTGCCGCCGCCGGGCAGGTCGTAGATCTCGCGCGGCGGGCCCATGCGTGCGACGATCGCCGACTCGTCCTGGCCGGCCTGGTATTGCTGCCACGGTTGCGCGCAACCGGTCAGCAGCGCGGCGGCGCTGGCGAGCAGCACCGGCAGGCGCGCGGAAATGCGAATGCGCATGGGGATTCTCCTGAACACGGAAACAAGTCCCGTTTTATCACGGACGGCAACCGATCGCGCATCGCGCGGAAAAAATCGGTGCGGATCGCCTGCATAGCCACGCTTGCGGGCGGCGGGGGCGCCAGCCTATGATCCGCGCTTCCCGGGTTGATTGAAGGGCAGGTGGCCGATGCAGGGGTGGAAGCGGTGCGCGCTCGCGTTGAGCGCGGGGTGGATGCTGGTGTCGTCCGCATTTGCCGGCGGCGAGCCGGTGCGGATCGCGCTGATCGAAGGGATGTCGGGCCCGTTCGCGAACGCGGGCGCGGCGGTCGAACGCAACCTGCGCTTCGGCGTCGAGCAGGTGAACGCGGCGGGCGGCGTGAAGCTGCGCGACGGCGCGCACCCGCTCGAACTCGTCGTGCTCGACAGCAAGGGCAGCCCCGAGGAGGCGCTCGTGCAGCTGCGCGTGGCCGCGGATCGCCACATCGGCTTCGTCACGCAGGGCAACAGCTCGGCCGTCGCGGCCGCGCTCGTCGCGGCGCTCGACAAGCTGAACGCGCGAGATCCGGACAACCGGATGCTGTTCCTCAACTATTCGGCCGACGATCCGGCGCTGACCGGCGCGCGCTGCAGTTTCTGGCATTTCCGCTTCGATGCGCACGCCGGCATGCGGATGGCCGCACTCGCGGACGTGATGGCACGCGACCGAGTGCTGCGCAAGGTCTACCTGCTGAACCAGGACTACAGTTTCGGCCACGACGTCAGCACGCTCGCACGGCAGGCGCTGGGCGCGCGGCGCCCGGACGTGACGATCGCCGGCGACGAGTTCCACCCGATCGGCCGGATCAAGGATTTCTCGCCGTACATCGCGAAGATCCGCGCAAGCGGCGCCGACGCCGTCGTGACCGGCAACTGGGGCAACGACCTCACGCTGCTCGTGAAGGCTGCGCGGGAGCAGGGGCTGAATGCGAAGTTCTACACGTTCTACGGCAACAGCCTCGGTGCGCCGGCAGCACTCGGCGACGCCGGTGTCGGGCGGGTCGTCGCCGTGGCGGACTGGCACCCGAACGCAGGCGGCGCGAAATCCGATGCGTTCTACCGGGCGTTCCGGAACCGTTTTCCGGCCGCCCAGGACGACTATCCGGTGCGGCGCATGAGCCTGATGATCGAGATGCTGGCCGCCGCGATGAACCGTGCGGGGTCGGCCGACCCCGTCGCGGTCGCGCGTGCGCTCGAGGGGCTGTCGTTCGACGACGGCTTCCACGCGTCGCGGATGCGCGCGCAGGACCATCAGTTGATCCAGCCCCTTTACGTGATGGAGATGGGCAAGGCCGGCACGCCGGGCGTGCGCTTCGACAACGAGGGGTCGGGTTATGGCTTCCGGACGGTGCTCGCGGTGCCGGCGCAGCGCACGGAGATGCCTTCAACCTGCTCGATGACACGCCCGTGACAGGGGGCGGTAAGAACGGCGAGGAGTTGTGCTACAATGCCCGCCGGTTGTAAGTCACGGCACGGCCATTCTTCCGTGTCCGCCTGTTCAGTTAGAAAGTAGAAACCAAGGAAATCTCATGTCTGTTGCAGATATCAAGAAGTCGGAAGTCGTTGCTCAGTTCGCCCGCGGTACGAACGACACGGGGTCGCCCGAAGTCCAGGTCGCACTGCTGACCGCACGTATCGTCGAACTGACGGGTCACTTCAAGACCCACGCGAAGGACCACCACAGCCGCCGCGGCCTGCTGCGCATGGTGAGCCGCCGCCGCAAGCTGCTCGACTACCTCAAGGGCAAGGATGCCGACCGTTACCGCGCACTGATCGAGAAGCTGGGTCTGCGTAAGTAATCGAGGCGATTGCCGCCAGCAAGATGCCTGTGTCAGTCCGCTGATACAGGCATTTTGTTTTTGCGCGGTGCGTAGCGTCACACGCATCGCAGGCTGTCCGGCACGACTGTGCGGGGCCGCCGCAACGACTGATACCGGGGCAGGATTTGTGTCATTCCAGCGCGTCGCTGCATGAGTGCCGCGCTGGAATGGCATAAAAAACACACCTTGCTCCGGGTGATTCGGTCGGGACGCCGCCGCGCGGGATGGCCGGCGCGGCGAATGAAATGCATGAATTCAAAGGAGCAACCATGTCCATGTTCAACAAGGTCGTGAAGGAATTCCAGTGGGGCCAGCACAAGGTGCGCCTCGAAACCGGTGAAGTCGCTCGCCAGGCAAGCGGCGCCGTGATCGTCGACGTCGAAGATACCGTCGTGCTGGCAACCGTCGTCGGCGCGAAGTCGGCGAAGCCGGGCCAGGACTTCTTCCCGCTGACCGTCGACTACCTCGAGAAGACCTACTCGGCCGGCAAGATCCCGGGTGGCTTCTTCCGTCGCGAAGGCCGTCCGTCGGAGCACGAGACGCTGACGTCGCGCCTGATCGACCGTCCGCTGCGCCCGCTGTTCCCGGAAGGCTTCTACAACGAAGTCCAGGTCGTGATCCACGTGCTGTCCGTGAACCCGGAAATCCCGGCGGACATCCCCGCGCTGATCGGCGCATCGGCTGCGCTCGCCGTGTCGGGCCTGCCGTTCAACGGCCCGGTCGGTGCCGCGCGCGTTGCCTACATCGACAACGCATACGTGCTGAACCCGACGCGTGACCAGATCAAGGCATCGAGCCTCGACCTCGTCGTCGCGGGTACGGAGCGTGCGGTGCTGATGGTCGAATCGGAAGCCGACCAGCTGTCGGAAGACGTGATGCTGGGCGCCGTGGTGTTCGGCCACGAGCAGATGCAAGTCGCGATCGACGCGATCCACGAACTGGTGCGCGAAGGCGGCAAGCCCGAGTGGGACTGGCAGCCGGCGCCGAAGAACGAAGCGCTGATCGCCCGCGTGACCGAGCTGGCACAGAACGACCTGCTCGCCGCTTACCAGCTGCGCGACAAGCAAGCGCGTTCGACGAAGCTGAAGGAAGTTTACGCAGCGACCTCGGCGAAGCTCGAGGAAGACGCACTGGCAGCCGGTACGGCAGCGGCCGACAAGGCCACCGTCGGCAACGTGCTGTTCGACATCGAAGCGAAGATCGTCCGTTCGCAGATCCTGAACGGCGAGCCGCGTATCGACGGCCGCGACACGCGCACCGTGCGCCCGATCGAGATCCGTACCGGCGTGCTGCCGCGTACCCACGGCTCGGCGCTGTTCACGCGCGGCGAAACGCAGGCGCTGGTCGTCGCGACGCTCGGCACGAAGGGTGACGAGCAGATCATCGACGCGCTCGAAGGCGAATACCGCGAGCGCTTCATGCTCCACTACAACATGCCCCCGTTCGCGACCGGCGAAACGGGCCGCGTCGGCTCGCCGAAGCGCCGCGAAATCGGCCACGGCCGCCTCGCGAAGCGCGCGCTGGTCAAGTGCCTGCCGAGCGCCGACGAATTCGGCTACTCGATCCGCGTCGTGTCGGAAATCACCGAATCGAACGGTTCGTCGTCGATGGCATCGGTGTGCGGCGGCTGCCTCGCGCTGATGGACGCCGGCGTGCCGATGAAGGCGCACGTCGCGGGTATCGCGATGGGCCTGATCCTCGAAGGCAACAAGTTCGCGGTGCTGACCGACATCCTTGGCGACGAAGATCACCTCGGCGACATGGACTTCAAGGTAGCCGGCACGGAGCAGGGTGTGACGGCGCTGCAGATGGACATCAAGATCCAGGGCATCACGAAGGAAATCATGCAGGTCGCGCTCGCGCAGGCGAAGGAAGGCCGCATGCACATCCTCGGCAAGATGACGTCGGCGGTTTCGGGTGCGAACACGCAGCTGTCGGAATTCGCGCCGCGCATGATCACGATCAAGATCAACCCGGAAAAGATCCGCGACGTGATCGGCAAGGGCGGTTCGGTGATCCGCGCGCTGACGGAAGAAACGGGCACGACCATCGACATCTCGGACGACGGCGTCGTGACGATCGCGAGCACGAACAGCGACGGCATGGCCGAAGCGAAGAAGCGCATCGAGCAAATCACGGCCGAGATCGAAGTCGGTCAGGTGTACGAAGGCACGGTTCTGAAGCTGCTCGATTTCGGCGCGATCGTGAACCTGCTGCCGGGCAAGGATGGCCTGCTGCACATCTCGGAAATCGTCAACGAGCGTGTGAAGGACATCAACGACTACCTGAAGGAAGGCCAGCAAGTGAAGGTCAAGGTCATCCAGACGGACGAAAAGGGTCGCGTGCGCCTGTCGGCGAAGGCGCTGCTGAATGAAGCAGCGGCAGCGGCGCAGTCGGATACGCCGCCGCAGCAGTAAGCGGGCAGGCGGACCAACGGCCGGCAGTGCGAAAGCGTGCCGGCCGTTTTTTCTGTAGCATCGTTGTGCGGCGCAGCAGCGCCGGCTACGCGTCCGAGCCGAGCGCGGGCGCGCCATCCGATTCCGATCCTGATCCCGGAGCGACCATCACCATGAAAGCCATCGAAATCACCGAATTCGGCGCCCCCGACGTGCTGAAGCTCGCGGAGCGTCCGCGCCCCGAACCGAAGCGCGGCGAAGTGCTGATCAAGGTGGCGGCTTCCGGCGTGAACCGGCCCGACGTGTTTCAGCGCAAGGGCGCGTATGCGCCGCCGCCGGGCGCGTCGGATCTGCCGGGCCTCGAGGTCGCGGGTGAGATCGTCGGCGGCGATTTGTCCGACGCGGCGCTGAACCCGTTCGGCCTGAAGCTGGGCGATCGTGTGTGTGCGCTGCTCGCGGGCGGCGGTTATGCCGAGTATGCGGTCGCGCCGCTGCCGCAATGCCTGCCGGTACCCGACGGGCTTACGGATATCGAGGCCGCGTCGCTGCCCGAAACGTTCTTCACCGTATGGAGCAACGTGTTCGACCGTGCGCAGCTCGGCGCGGGCGAGGGCGGCGAGCAGGAGACGCTGCTCGTGCAGGGCGGCTCGAGCGGCATCGGCGTGACGGCGATCCAGATCGCGCATGCGCTCGGCTTTCGCGTGTTCGCGACGGCCGGTACCGCCGACAAGTGCCGCGCGTGCGAGGCGCTCGGCGCCGAACGCGCGATCAACTACAAGACGGAAGACTTCGTCGAGGTCGTGAAGTCGCTGACGCACGATCGCGGCGTCGACGTGATCCTCGACATGGTGGCGGGCTCGTACGTGCCGCGCGAACTGTCCGCACTCGCGGATGGCGGCCGTCTCGTGCTGATCGCGCTGCTCGGCGGCGCGAAGGCCGACATCAACCTCGGCGAGATCCTGCGCCGCCGGCTGACGATCACGGGCTCGACGCTGCGCCCGCGTCCGGTCGAGTTCAAGGCGCGGATCGCCGCGCAACTGAAGGCGCGTGTGTGGCCGCTGATTGCCGATGGCCGCATCAAGCCGGTGATCTATCGTGTATTGCCGGCCGCGGATGCCGCGCAGGCGCATGCGCTGATGGAAAGCAGCGAGCACACCGGCAAGATCGTCCTGGATTGGGGGGCGAACGCCTGACGGCCCGTGTGGCCGGGCTTGACATACGCGGTTTGACCGGTTCAAGCCGTGCGCAGTAAAATCGCTGGTTTGCTTCGCCAGATCAAACCTGACGGCCGGTTTCCGGCGCGTCAATGGCACGTAAATGGCACGTTAATGACCAAGCGGTGACGAGACAGACACGATGTCGAAACAGAGAACTAAGCGTGTGATCGGCAACTGGAAGATGCACGGCCGGCTGGCCGGCAACCAGGCGTTGCTGAATGAAGTGGTGCAGGGTGCGGGCGCGGTCGCGGCCGAAACGTCGGTCGGCGTGTGCGTGCCGTTCCCGTATCTCGCGCAGGTTCAGGCGCAGCTCGACGGCGGCCGTGTCGCCTGGGGTGCGCAGGACGTGTCGGCGCACGAGCAGGGCGCGTTCACCGGCGAAGTGGCGGCCGCGATGGTCGCGGAGTTCGGCGCACGTTATGCGATCGTCGGTCATTCGGAGCGTCGCGCGTATCACGGCGAGCGCAACGAGACGGTCGCGGCGAAGACGCAGCGCGCGCTCGCGGCGGGGCTCACGCCGGTCGTGTGCGTCGGCGAGACGCTCGACGAGCGCGAGTCGGGTGCGACCGAGCAGGTGGTCGGTGCGCAGCTCGACGCGGTGCTGGCCGTGCTGACGGCCGACGAGGCTGCGCGCATCGTCGTCGCGTACGAGCCGGTCTGGGCGATCGGCACGGGCAAGAGCGCGACGTCGGCGCAGGCACAGGACGTGCATGCGTTCCTGCGTGGGCGTCTCGCGGCAAAGGGTGCGGCGGATGTGTCCGTGCTGTACGGCGGCAGCGTGAAGCCGGACAACGCGGAAGAGCTGTTCGCGCAGCCGGACATCGACGGTGGCCTGATCGGCGGCGCGTCGCTGAAGGCGGAAGATTTCCTGGCGATCTGCCGGGCCGCGCGATAAGCGGTCCGGGATCGAATTGAACCATGAGGGCGGCCGGTCGTTCCGGTCGCCCGATCCAATCGGGTGGGTGTGATGCTGTTATTCAAGACGCTGATTATTGTGGTGCAGGTGCTGTCTGCACTCGGTGTGATTGGTCTCGTGCTGCTGCAGCACGGCAAGGGTGCCGACATGGGCGCTGCGTTCGGCAGCGGCGCGTCGGGCAGCCTGTTCGGTGCCACGGGGTCGGCGAACTTCCTGTCGCGTACGACGGGCATTCTCGCAACGATCTTCTTCGTCGCGACGCTGGCGCTGACGTATCTCGGTTCGTACAAGTCGACGCCGTCGGCCGGTGTGCTCGGCACGGCAGCGACCGCGCCGGCATCGGCACCTGCAGCATCGGCGCCGGCAGTCGCGGCATCCGCCGCCGTTGCGGGTTCGGCGGCGAGCGCGCCGGGCCAGGATGTCCCGAAATAAAAAGTTAAAATTTTTGCGATTGTGCGTTGAACAATTCCGGGACTCAGGTTAGAATTTAATTCTTGAAGCGATTCGCGGGAAACAAGTAGTTACAACCCCGGTTGCATGCAGTGCCGACGTGGTGAAATTGGTAGACACGCTATCTTGAGGGGGTAGTGGCGAAAGCTGTGCGAGTTCGAGTCTCGCCGTCGGCACCAAAGTTACTCAATGCCAGCCGCTTCTAGTGGCTGGCATTTTTCATTTCTGGGGTGTGCTTGCGGTTGTCTTGCGATCGCGTGCACTCCGAAATGATTCCTTCCGCCGGAAGTGGTATTCTCCGGACGCTCAGAACCAACCGATAGAGGATTGCCTTGAACCTCGCAGCCTATTACCCCGTCTTGTTGTTCCTCCTCGTGGGCACTGGTTTAGGTATAGCGCTGGTCAGCATCGGCAAGCTCCTTGGTCCCAACAAGCCGGACGTCGAGAAGAACGCACCGTACGAGTGCGGCTTCGAAGCCTTTGAAGACGCCCGGATGAAATTCGACGTCCGGTACTACCTCGTCGCCATCCTATTCATCATCTTCGATCTCGAAACCGCATTCCTGTTTCCGTGGGGCGTCGCGCTCCGGGATATCGGCTGGCCGGGTTTCATCGCAATGATGATTTTTCTGCTCGAATTCCTGCTGGGCTTTGCCTATATCTGGAAGAAAGGCGGCCTCGACTGGGAGTGATGGGTTAATCGCCGGTTTGCATGGGCGGCCACGCTCGGTCGCTCGTCTGGAGTGGAAAGCAAATGAGTATCGAAGGGGTCTTGAAGGAAGGGTTTGTCACCACGACGGCTGACAAGCTGATCAACTGGACGCGTACCGGCTCGCTGTGGCCGATGACGTTCGGGCTCGCGTGTTGCGCCGTCGAAATGATGCATGCGGGCGCGGCCCGTTACGACTTGGACCGGTTCGGCGTCGTGTTCCGCCCGAGCCCGCGCCAGTCGGACGTGATGATCGTCGCCGGCACGCTCTGCAACAAGATGGCGCCCGCGCTGCGCCGCGTGTACGACCAGATGGCCGAGCCGCGCTGGGTGATCTCGATGGGATCGTGCGCGAACGGCGGTGGCTACTACCACTACTCGTACTCGGTGGTTCGCGGCTGCGACCGGATCGTACCGGTCGACGTCTACGTGCCGGGCTGTCCGCCCACGGCCGAGGCGCTGGTCTACGGCGTGATCCAGCTTCAGGCGAAGATCCGCCGCACCAATACCATCGCCCGTCAATAAAGCCCCGAGCGTCCCCTCAATATGGCAAGCAAAATCGAGACCCTCAAGGCAAACCTCGAAGCCGCGCTCGGCGCGCGCGTGGTGAGCCTCACCGAAGCGATCGGTGAACTGACGCTCGTCGTGAAGGCGAGCGATTACCTCGAAGTCGCAAAGACGCTGCGCGACGATCCGAAGCTCCGTTTCGAGCAGCTGATCGACCTGTGCGGCGTCGACTACCAGACCTTCGGCGACGGCGCCTACGACGGCCCGCGTTTCGCGGCCGTGTCGCACCTGCTGTCGGTCACGAACAACTGGCGTCTGCGCCTGCGCGCATTCGCGCCGGACGACGACCTGCCGATCGTGGCATCGCTGGTCGACATCTGGACGTCCGCGAACTGGTACGAGCGCGAAGCGTTCGACCTGTACGGCATCGTGTTCGAAGGCCACCCCGACCTGCGCCGCATCCTCACCGACTACGGCTTCATCGGCCACCCGTTCCGCAAGGACTTCCCGGTGTCGGGCTACGTCGAAATGCGTTACGACCCGGAAGAGAAGCGGGTCGTGTACCAGCCGGTGACGATCGAGCCGCGCGAAATCACGCCGCGCGTGATCCGCGAGGATCGCTATGGCGGTCTGAAACATTAAGGGGGCGTCATGGCAGAAATCAAGAACTACACGCTCAACTTCGGCCCGCAGCACCCGGCAGCGCACGGCGTGCTGCGCCTCGTGCTCGAGCTCGACGGCGAAGTCATTCAGCGTGCCGATCCGCACATCGGCCTGCTGCACCGCGCGACGGAAAAGCTCGCGGAATCCAAGACTTTCATCCAGTCCGTGCCGTACATGGACCGTCTCGACTACGTGTCGATGATGGTCAACGAGCACGGCTACGTGCTCGCGATCGAAAAGCTGCTCGGCATCGAAGTGCCTGAGCGCGCCCAGTACATCCGCGTGCTGTTCGACGAGATCACGCGCGTGCTGAACCACCTGATGTGGATCGGCGCGCACGCACTCGACGTTGGCGCGATGGCGGTGTTCCTGTACGCATTCCGCGAGCGCGAAGACCTGATGGACGTGTACGAAGCGGTGTCCGGTGCCCGGATGCACGCGGCGTACTACCGTCCGGGCGGCGTCTACCGCGACCTGCCTGACGCAATGCCGCAATACAAGGCGTCGAAGATTCGCAACGAGAAGGCGCTCGCGAAGATGAACGAAGCGCGCAGTGGCTCGGTGCTCGATTTCATCGACGACTTCTTCACGCGCTTCCCGAAGTGCGTCGACGAATACGAAACGCTGCTCACCGATAACCGGATCTGGAAGCAGCGTCTGGTCGGGATCGGCGTGGTCAGCCCGGAGCGTGCGCTGCAGATGGGCCTGACGGGCCCGATGCTGCGCGGCTCGGGCATCGCCTGGGACCTGCGCAAGAAGCAGCCGTACGAAGTGTACGATCGCATGGATTTCGACGTGCCGGTCGGCGTGAACGGCGATTGCTACGACCGCTACCTGGTTCGCGTCGAAGAAATGCGCCAGTCGATCCGCATCGCGAAACAGTGTATTGAGTGGCTCCGCAAGAATCCGGGCCCGGTGATGACCGACAATCACAAGGTTGCACCGCCGTCGCGCGTCGGCATGAAGACCAACATGGAAGACTTGATTCACCACTTCAAGCTCTTCACCGAAGGTTTCCATGTGCCGGAAGGCGAAGCGTACGCGGCGGTCGAGCATCCGAAGGGCGAGTTCGGCATCTACCTCGTGTCGGACGGTGCCAACAAGCCGTATCGCCTCAAGATTCGCGCGCCGGGTTTCGCGCACCTGGCGTCGCTCGACGAAATGGCGCGCGGTCACATGATCGCCGACGCCGTCACGATCATCGGTACGCAGGACATCGTGTTCGGCGAAATCGATCGCTAATGGTTGCGCCGCCCGTTTGTCGCGGGCGGCGAGCGGTAAGTCACACGCGAAGTCACATGCTGCATGCGCTGAACCGGCGCGGCTTCGCAAGCTGTCAACAGAGTGAGCGCCAGGTCTGCCGTCCATGCACCCCAGTGTGCGGCAGGTTGTTCGTTCGGTAGGAATTGAAAGAGTCGTGTCTGAAAATGATCTCAGCTGAAGGCCTGAAGGAAATCGATCGAGCGTTGACGAAGTATCCCGCCGATCAGAAACAGTCCGCCGTGATGTCGGCGTTGGCCGTTGCTCAGGAAGAGCACGGCTGGCTGTCGCCCGAACTGATGCAGTTCGTCGCGGACTATCTCGGCATGCCGGCCGTCGCCGTGCAGGAAGTCGCGACGTTCTACACGATGTACGAGCTCAAACCGGTCGGCAAGCACAAGATCACGCTCTGCACGAACCTGCCGTGCCAGCTCGGCCCGCACGGCGGCGCGGAAGCGACTGCCGACTACCTGAAACAGAAGCTGGGCATCGGCTTCGGCGAGACCACGCCCGACGGCAAGTTCACGCTGAAGGAAGGCGAATGCATGGGCTCGTGCGGCGATGCGCCGGTGCTGCTGGTGAACAATCACAGAATGTGCAGCTTCATGAGCCGCGAGAAGATCGACCAGCTGCTTGAGGAGCTCTCGAAATGACGTCCCTTCACGACCGTCACATCAAACCGCTGATCCTCGCTGGTCTGAACGGCGAGAACTGGCATCTCGAAGATTACGTCGCGCGCGGCGGCTACAAGCAGCTGCGCCGCATTCTCGAAGAAAAGATTCCGCCCGAGCAGGTGATCGCCGACGTCAAGGCGTCGGGCCTGCGCGGCCGCGGCGGTGCGGGTTTTCCGACCGGCCTGAAGTGGAGCTTCATGCCGCGTCAGTTCCCGGGGCAGAAGTACCTCGTCTGCAACTCGGACGAAGGCGAGCCGGGCACGTTCAAGGATCGCGACATCCTGCGCTGGAACCCGCACGCGCTGATCGAAGGCATGGCCATCGGCGCATACGCGATGGGCATCACGGTCGGCTACAACTACATCCACGGCGAAATCTTCGAAGTGTATCGACGCTTCGAGGCCGCGCTCGATGAAGCGCGTGCAGCGGGTTTCCTCGGCGACAACATCATGGGCTCGGAATTCTCGTTCCAGCTGCACGCGCACCACGGTTACGGCGCGTACATCTGCGGCGAGGAAACGGCGCTGCTCGAGTCGCTCGAAGGCAAGAAGGGCCAGCCGCGCTTCAAGCCGCCGTTCCCGGCGAGCTTCGGCGTGTACGGCAAGCCGACCACGATCAACAACACCGAGACGTTCGCCGCGGTGCCGTTCCTGCTGTCCATCGGGCCGCAGAATTACCTCGAGATCGGCAAGCCGAACAACGGCGGCACGAAGATTTTCTCGGTGTCCGGCGACGTCGAGCGTCCGGGCAACTACGAAGTGCCGCTCGGCACGCCGTTCGCGACGCTGATGGAGCTCGCCGGCGGGATGCGCGGCGGCAAGAAGATCAAGGCCGTGATTCCGGGCGGGTCGTCGGCACCGGTGATCCCGGGCGACATCATGATGCAGACGGATCTCGACTACGATTCGATCGCGAAGGCGGGCTCGATGCTCGGTTCCGGCGCGGTGATCGTGATGGACGAGACGCGCTGCATGGTGCGATCGCTGCTGCGCCTGTCGTACTTCTACTACGAGGAATCGTGCGGCCAGTGCACGCCGTGCCGCGAAGGCACCGGCTGGCTGTATCGCGTCGTGAACCGTATCGAGCACGGCGAAGGGCGCCAGGAAGATCTGGACCTGCTGAACTCGGTGGCCGAGAACATCATGGGCCGCACGATCTGTGCACTCGGCGATGCGGCGGCGATGCCGGTACGCGGGATGCTCAAGCACTACTGGGACGAATTCGCGTACCACGTCGAGCACAAGCACTGCATGGTCGGCGGCCACGCGCACGCGGCGGCAGCCTGAAGCGAACCCGGTTGCGGAATTTGAGCGCACGGTCGGGCGAAGGCGCGAACGGGCGGAAATAGGTTAAGGACCATTCACCATCATGGTTGAACTTGAAATAGACGGCAAGAAGGTCGAGGTGCCCGAAGGCAGCATGGTGATCCAGGCTGCGCACAAGGCGGATACGTACATTCCTCACTTCTGCTATCACAAGAAACTGTCGGTTGCGGCCAACTGCCGGATGTGTCTCGTCGAAGTCGAGAAGATGCCGAAGGCCGTGCCTGCCTGCGCGACTCCCGTGTCGGCCGGCATGATCGTCCACACGCAATCCGACAAGGCCGTGAAGGCGCAGCAGTCGGTGATGGAATTCCTCCTCATCAACCATCCGCTCGACTGCCCGATCTGCGATCAGGGCGGCGAATGCCAGCTGCAGGATCTGGCGGTCGGCTACGGCAAGTCGTCGTCGCGCTACTCGGAAGAAAAGCGCGTGGTGTTCCACAAGAACGTGGGCCCGCTGATCTCGATGGAAGAGATGTCGCGCTGCATCCACTGCACGCGCTGCGTCCGCTTCGGCCAGGAAATCGCCGGCGTGATGGAGTTCGGCATGCTGGGCCGCGGCGAGCACTCGGAAATCACGACGTTCGTCGGCAAGACGGTCGATTCCGAAATGTCGGGCAACATGATCGACCTGTGCCCGGTCGGCGCGCTGACCAGCAAGCCGTTCCGCTACAGCGCCCGTACGTGGGAACTGTCGCGCCGCAAGTCGGTGAGCCCGCACGATTCCGTTGGCGCGAACCTCGTCGTGCAGGTGAAGAACAACCGCGTGATGCGCGTGCTGCCGTTCGAGAACGAAGCGATCAACGAATGCTGGATCTCGGACAAGGACCGCTTCTCGTATGAAGGCCTCAACAGCGAAGAGCGCCTGACGAAGCCGATGCTGAAGCAGGGCGGCCAGTGGATCGAAACCGACTGGCAGACCGCGCTCGAATACGTCGCGAAGGGCCTGAAGGGCATCGCCGCGGATCACGGCGCGAACGCGCTGGCGATGCTCGCGAGCGCGCACAGCACCGCCGAAGAGCTGTTCCTCGTGAAGCAGCTCGCCAGCGAACTGAAGACGCCGAACGTCGATTTCCGTCTGCGTCAGCAGGATTTCTCGGCGCCGGTCCAGGGCGCACCGTGGCTCGGCATGCCGATCGCCGACCTGTCGAACGTGGACGCCGCGTTCGTCGTCGGTTCGTTCCTGCGCCGCGACCACCCGCTGTTTGCCGCCCGCCTGCGTCAGGCCGCGAAGAACGGCGCGAAGCTGCACTTCCTGCACGCGACCGGTGACGATGCACTGATCCCGACCGCGCAACGCATCGTTGCCGCGCCGTCCGCATGGCTCGACGAGCTGGCCGGCATCGCTGCCGCGGTCGCGCAACTGCGCGGCGTCGCGCTGCCCGACGCCCTCGCAGGCGTCACCGCATCGCCGGCCGCGCAAGCTGTCGCCCAGTCGCTCGCGAACGGCGAACGCCGTGCGGTGCTGCTCGGCAACGTCGCGGTCCGCCATCCGGAATTCGCGAAGCTGCACGCTGTCGCCAAGTGGATCGCCGACAACACCGGCGCCACGTTCGGTTTCCTGACGGAAGCGGCGAACACGGTCGGCGCGCACGTCGTCGGCGCACTGCCGGGCGAAGGCGGCCTGAACGCACGTGAAGCGTTCGCGCAGCCGCGCAAGGGCTACGTGCTGCTGAACGTCGAGCCGGAATTCGATACCGCCGATCCGGCGCAGGCACTGGCCGCGCTGAACCAGGCGGAAATGGTCGTCGTGATGTCGCCGTTCAAGCACGGTCTCGACTACGCCGACGTGCTGCTGCCGGTTGCGCCGTTCACCGAAACGGCCGGTACGTTCGTCAACGCCGAAGGCACGGTGCAGAGCTTCAATGGCGTCGTGCGCCCGCTCGGCGATACGCGTCCGGGCTGGAAGGTGCTGCGCGTGCTCGGCAGCCTGCTCGGCCTGCCGAACTTCGAATACGAGACCGCTGAAGAAGTGCGTCTTGCCGCGCTCGGCGATGCCGGCGTCGCGGGCCGCCTGTCGAACCAGACGTCGGTCGCGCCGGTGCGCGCCGCGGCGAATGCCGCGAACGGTGGTTTCGAGCGCCTGGCCGATGTGCCGATCTATCACGCCGACGCGCTCGTGCGCCGCGCAGGTGCGCTGCACCTGACGGCCGCCGCGAAGGCGGCGAATGCCGCAGCCCTGCCGGCCGCGCTGTTCGACAAGCTGGGCTTGAAGGAAGGCGACGCGGTGCGCGTGCGCCAGGGCGAGCGTGCGGTGCAGTTGCCGGCCGTGCGCGACGCGAATCTTGCGGAGACGGTCGTTCGCGTGTCGGCGGCAACGCCTGCCGGCGCAGCGCTCGGCAGCCTGTCCGGTGAACTGGTGGTGGAGAAGGCGTAAATGAGCTTGTTCGATACGATCAACGCGGGCGGGTCCCAGCTTCTCGGCTTCGCATGGCCGACGGTGTGGGCCGTCGTGCGCATCCTCGTCGTCTCCGTCGTCATCCTGCTGTGCGTCGCGTACCTGATTCTGTGGGAACGCAAGCTGATCGGCTGGATGCACGTGCGTCTCGGCCCGAACCGCGTCGGCCCCGGCGGCCTGCTGCAGCCGATCGCCGACGTGCTGAAGCTGCTGCTGAAGGAAGTCATTCAGCCGAGCGCCGCCAGCCGCTGGCTGTACCTGATCGCGCCGGTGATGACCGTCGTGCCGGCATTCGCCGTGTGGGCCGTGATCCCGTTCCAGGCCGAAGCGGTCCTCGCGAACGTGAACGCGGGCCTGCTGTACGCGATGGCGATTTCGTCGATCGGCGTGTATGCGGTGATTCTCGCGGGCTGGGCATCGAACTCGAAGTACGCGTTCCTCGGCGCGATGCGCGCCGCGGCACAGATGGTGTCGTACGAAATCTCGATGGGCTTCGCGCTGGTGCTGGTGCTGATGACGGCCGGCAGCCTGAACCTGTCGGAAATCGTGGGTTCGCAACAGCACGGTTTCTTCGCCGGCCACGGCGTGAACTTTCTGTCGTGGAACTGGCTGCCGCTGCTGCCGGCGTTCGTCGTCTACTTCATTTCGGGCATCGCCGAAACGAACCGCCACCCGTTCGACGTGGTGGAAGGGGAGTCGGAAATCGTTGCCGGTCACATGATCGATTACTCGGGCATGGCGTTCGCGCTGTTCTTCCTCGCCGAGTACATCAACATGATCGTGATCTCGGCGCTGGCTGCGACGCTGTTCCTCGGTGGCTGGGACGCCCCGTTCGAATTCCTGTCGTTCATCCCGGGCATCTTCTGGCTGGTGCTGAAGGTCTTCGCACTGCTGTCGGTGTTCATCTGGGTCCGCGCGACGTTCCCGCGCTACCGTTACGACCAGATCATGCGTCTGGGCTGGAAGGTGTTCCTGCCCGTCACGGTGGTCTGGGTGGTCGTGGTCGGCTGCTGGATGATGTCGCCGCTGAACATCTGGGTGAAGTAAGGACGAAATCATGACGGCTATCCAACACTTCTTTAAGACTTTCTTCCTGACCGAGCTGCTGAAGGGGCTCGCGCTGACCGGTCGTTACACGTTCAAGCGCAAGTTCACCGTGCAGTTCCCGGAAGAGAAGACCCCGATTTCGCCGCGCTTCCGCGGGCTGCATGCGCTGCGCCGCTATGAAAACGGCGAAGAGCGCTGCATCGCGTGCAAGCTCTGCGAGGCCGTGTGCCCCGCAATGGCGATCACGATCGAATCGGAAACGCGCGCGGACAACACGCGCCGCACGACGCGCTACGACATCGACCTGACGAAGTGCATCTTCTGCGGTTTCTGCGAAGAGAGCTGCCCGGTCGATTCGATCGTCGAGACGCAGATTCTCGAGTACCACGGCGAAAAGCGCGGCGACCTGTATTTCACGAAGGAAATGCTGCTCGCGGTGGGCGATCGCTACGAGAAGGACATCGCCGCGGCGAAGGCTGCCGACGCGCCGTATCGTTGATTGTGTTTGCAGTGCCGGCCCGAAGCCTGGGCCGAGCCGCCGCGACGGGTGCGGCACGCGAGAGCGTCCCGCAAGCCGCGCCTGACTATGGCCTAACGATGAACCGGTAATCATGGAATTCACGACCGTACTGTTCTACATCTTCGCGCTGCTCCTGGTGGTATCAGGGCTGAAGGTGATCACTTCGCGCAACCCGGTGGCGTCTGCGCTTTTCCTTGTGCTGGCGTTCTTCAACGCCGCCGCGATCTGGATGCTGCTGGAAGCGGAGTTCCTCGCGATCCTGCTGGTGCTGGTCTACGTGGGCGCCGTGATGGTGCTGTTCCTGTTCGTCGTGATGATGCTGGACATCAACATCGACTACCTGCGCCGCGACTTCAAGCGCTTCGTCCCGATGGCGACCGTGGTCGGCGCGATCATCGTGATCGAAACCGCGCTGATCCTGTGGCGCGGCTACGGCGACACGCAGACGGTGCATGCGATGGCGACGGGCGAGATGGCCAACTGGTCGAACACGCGACTGATCGGCAAGGTGATCTACACCGACTACATCTTCGCGTTTGAAATCGCCGGCCTCGTGCTGCTGGTCGCGATCATTGCCGCGATCGGGCTGACCGAGCGCAAGGGCAAGGACAGCAAGCGCCAGCGCGTGTCGGATCAGGTCAAGGTGCGCCGCAACGACCGTGTGCGCCTCGTGAAGATGGAAGCGGACAAGCCGCAGCCGGAAACGGCGCAGAGCGAAGCCGGTTCGGGCACCAACGGCTAAGCGGAGGAAACGAAAACCATGCTGACTCTTGCTCATTACCTCGTGCTCGGCGCGATCCTCTTTGCGATCGCGATCGTCGGGATCTTCCTGAACCGCCGCAACGTCATCATCATCCTGATGTCGATCGAACTGATGCTGCTGGCGGTGAATACCAACTTCGTCGCGTTTTCGCACTACCTCGGCGATGTGCACGGCCAGATCTTCGTGTTCTTCGTGCTGACGGTCGCCGCAGCGGAAGCCGCGATCGGCCTCGCGATTCTGGTGACCCTGTTCCGTAAGCTCGACACGATCAATGTCGAGGATCTCGATCAGCTCAAAGGTTAATTTCAGGCAACGCTGTTATGTCAACGACACTCAATGAAAACCTGCTGCTGGCGATTCCGCTCGCTCCGCTGGCCGGCTCGCTGATTGCGGGGCTGTTCGGGAACGCAGTCGGGCGCAAGGGCGCACACCGGATCACGATCCTCGGCGTAATGATCGCGTTCCTCCTGTCGGCGAAAGTCTTCTTCGACGTGATGGGCGGCGCAAGCTTCAACGCGACCGTCTACGAATGGATGAACGTCGGCTCGCTGAAGCTCGAAGTCGGCTTCCTCGTCGATTCGCTGACCGCGATGATGATGGTCGTCGTGACCTTCGTCTCGCTGATGGTGCACGTGTACACGATCGGCTACATGGCGGAAGAAGACGGCTACCAGCGCTTCTTCTCGTACATCTCGCTGTTCACGTTCTCGATGCTGATGCTCGTGATGAGCAACAACTTCCTGCAGCTGTTCTTCGGCTGGGAAGCGGTGGGTCTGGTGTCGTACCTGCTGATCGGCTTCTACTTCACGCGTGAGAGCGCGATCTACGCGAACATGAAGGCGTTCCTCGTGAACCGCGTGGGCGACTTCGGCTTCCTGCTCGGCATCGGCCTGCTGCTCGCATTCGCCGGCTCGATGAACTACGGCGAAGTGTTCGCGAAGCGCGCGGAACTCGCGAGCCTGCACTTCCCGGGCACCGACTGGGGCCTGCTGACCGTGGCCTGTATCTGCCTGTTCATCGGCGCGATGGGTAAGTCGGCACAGTTCCCGCTGCACGTGTGGCTGCCGGACTCGATGGAAGGCCCGACCCCGATCTCGGCGCTGATTCACGCGGCGACGATGGTGACGGCCGGCATCTTCATGGTGTCGCGCATGTCGCCGCTGTTCGAACTGTCGGATACCGCGCTGTCGTTCGTCACGGTGATCGGCGCGATCACGGCGCTGTTCATGGGCTTCCTCGGCATCATCCAGAACGACATCAAGCGGGTGGTCGCCTATTCGACGCTGTCGCAGCTCGGCTACATGACGGTCGCGCTCGGCGTGTCCGCGTACCCGGTCGCGTTGTTCCACCTGATGACGCACGCGTTCTTCAAGGCGCTGCTGTTCCTCGGCGCCGGCTCGGTCATCATGGGCATGCACCACGACCAGGACATCCGCAACATGGGCGGCCTGCGCAAGTACATGCCGATCACGTGGATCACGTCGCTCATCGGTTCGCTCGCGCTGATCGGTACGCCGTTCTTCTCGGGCTTCTACTCGAAGGACTCGATCATCGACGCGGTGAAGCTTTCGCACCTGCCGGGTTCGGGCTTCGCGTACTTCGCGGTCGTCGCGAGCGTGTTCGTCACGGCGCTGTACTCGTTCCGCATGTATTTCCTGGTGTTCCACGGTGAAGAGCGCTTCCGCAAGCCGAAGCATCCGGAATCGCCGATGGGCATGGCGGCCGCGCACGGCCACGACGACCACGGTCATGGCCATGGTCACGACGACCACGCGCACGAACCGCACGAGACCCCGTGGGTCGTGTGGGTGCCGCTGGTCCTGCTGGCGATCCCGTCGGTGATCATCGGTGCGATCGCGGTCGGCCCGATGCTGTTCGGCGACTTCTTCCAGCACGGCGTTGCATTCGACAAGGTGATCTTCATCGGAGAGAACCACCCGGCGCTGGCCGAGATGGCCGAGGAGTTCCACGGCTGGGTGGGCATGGGCCTGCACTCGGTGTCGGGTCTGCCGGTCTGGCTCGCGCTCGCCGGTGTCGTTGTCGCCTGGTTCCTGTACCTGAAGCGTCCGGATCTGCCGGCGTCGATCCGCCGCGCGTTCGGCCCGATCTACACGCTGCTGGACAACAAGTACTACATGGACAAGATCAACGAAGTGGTGTTCGCCCGTGGTTCGGTGGCGATCGGCCGCGGCCTGTGGAAGGAAGGTGACGTCGTCGTGATCGACGGCCTCGTCAACGGCAGCGCCCGGTTCATCGGCTGGTTCGCCAGCGTGATCCGCTTCCTCCAATCCGGTTACATCTATCACTACGCGTTCGCCATGATCATCGGCATGCTGGGGCTCCTGACCCTGTTTGTAACGCTCGGCGGCAAATAAGGCGGGGGACAACTTAATGCACGCTTTTCCGATTCTCAGTACCGCGATCTGGCTGCCGATCGTTTTCGGCCTCCTTGTGCTTGCGGTGGGTAATGACAAAAATCCGGGGACGGCCCGCTGGATCGCGCTGATCGGTTCGCTGCTCGGCCTCGCGGTCACGATCCCGCTGATCACGGGCTTCGATTCGAGCACGGCTGCGCTGCAGTTCGTCGAGAAGTCGACCTGGATCGAGCGCTTCGACATCGCGTATCACCTCGGCGTCGACGGCATCTCGATGTGGTTCGTCGTGCTGACCGCGCTGATCACGGTGATCGTCGTGATCGCCGCATGGGAAGTCATCACCGAGAATGTCGCGCAGTACCTCGCGGCGTTCCTGATCCTGTCCGGGATCATGATCGGCGTCTTCTCGGCGGCCGACGGCCTGCTGTTCTACGTGTTCTTCGAAGCGACCCTGATCCCGATGTACATCATCATCGGCGTGTGGGGCGGCCCGAACCGCGTGTATGCGGCATTCAAGTTCTTCCTGTACACGCTGGCCGGCTCGCTGCTGATGCTGGTCGCGCTGATCTACCTGTATACGGAAACGCATTCGTTCGACCTCGCGACGTGGCAGAACGCCAAGATCGCGATGACGCCACAGATCCTGCTGTTCATCGCGTTCTTCCTCGCGTTCGCGGTGAAGGTGCCGATGTGGCCGGTGCACACGTGGCTGCCGGACGCGCACGTGGAAGCGCCGACGGGCGGCTCGGTCGTGCTGGCCGCGATCATGCTGAAGCTCGGCGCGTACGGTTTCCTGCGCTTCTCGCTGCCGATCACGCCTGACGCGAGCCACTTCCTGGCCCCCGTCGTGATCACGCTGTCGCTGATCGCGGTGATCTACATCGGCCTCGTCGCGATGGTGCAGGCCGACATGAAGAAGCTGGTCGCGTATTCGTCGATCGCGCACATGGGCTTCGTCACGCTCGGCTTCTTCATCTTCAACCAGCTCGGCGTCGAAGGCGCGATCATCCAGATGATCTCGCACGGCTTCGTGTCGGGCGCGATGTTCCTCTGCATCGGCGTGCTGTACGACCGCGTGCACTCGCGCCAGATCGCCGATTACGGTGGCGTCGTCAACGTGATGCCGAAGTTCGCGGCGTTCGCGATGCTGTTCTCGATGGCCAACTGCGGCCTGCCGGGCACGTCGGGTTTCGTCGGCGAGTTCATGGTGATTCTCGCGGCCGTCCAGTACAACTTCTGGATCGCATTCGGCGCGGCGTTCACGCTGATCCTCGGCGCTGCTTACACGCTGTGGATGTACAAGCGCGTGTACTTCGGCGCGGTGGCGAACGATCACGTTGCCAAGCTGAAGGACATCGGCCGTCGCGAATTCCTGATGCTGGCCGTGCTCGCCGCGTTCACGCTGCTGATGGGCCTGTATCCGAAGCCTTTCACCGACGTGATGCACGTTTCCGTGGAAAACCTCCTCTCCCATGTCGCGCAGTCCAAGCTGCCGCTGGCGCAGTAATCGCGAGCGGAGGAAATCAAGATCATGAACGCTCCTATGAATGTCCTGTTGCCTGACGCGCTGGTGATGGCCGCCATCGTCGTCGCATGGCTGAACGACACCTTTACCGGTGCTTCCGGCCGCCGCCTGACTTACCTGATCGCGGTTGTTTCGTCGGTCGTCGCCGGCGTGTGGTTCGCGGTGCAGGCACTCGACCCGCAGCAGTACTACTTCTTCTCGAAGATGGTCGTCGTCGACTCGTTCGCGAGCACGATGAAGGCCGTCGTGTCGTTCGGTTTCGCGGTCTCGCTCGTTTATTCGCGCAAGTACCTCGAGGATCGCGACATGTTCCGCGGCGACGTGTTCCTGCTCGGCATGTTCTCGCTGCTCGGCCAGCTGGTCATGGTGTCGGGCAACAACTTCCTGACGCTGTACCTCGGTCTCGAACTGATGTCGCTGTCGCTGTACGCAGTCATCGCACTGCGCCGCGACGCCGCGCAGTCGAGCGAAGCCGCGATGAAGTACTACGTGCTGGGCGCGCTCGCGTCGGGCTTCGTGCTGTACGGCATCTCGATGCTGTACGGCGCGACCGGCTCGCTCGAGCTGGGCGAGGTGTACAAGGCGGTCGGCGGCAACACCGACGCAGCCGTGCTGATGTTCGGCGTGGTCTTCATCGTCGCCGGTATCGCGTTCAAGCTCGGCGCCGTGCCGTTCCACATGTGGGTCCCGGATGTCTACCAGGGCGCACCGACCGCGATGACGCTGTTCGTCGGCGGCGGCCCGAAGGTTGCCGCGTTCGCGTGGGGCCTGCGCTTCCTGGTGATGGGCCTGCTGCCGCTCGCGCAGAACTGGCAGACCGCGCTCGTGATCCTCGCCGCGCTGTCGCTGATCGTCGGCAACATCACCGGTATCGTCCAGCGCAACATCAAGCGGATGCTCGCGTACTCGGCGATCTCGAACATGGGCTTCGTGCTGCTCGGCCTGCTCGCGGGCATCGTGAAGGGCGACGCGTCGGCGCCGGCGAATGCATACAGCTCGGCGATGTTCTACGCGATCGTCTACCTGATCACGACGCTCGGCTCGTTCGGCGTGGTGATGCTGCTCGCCCGCCGCGATTTCGAAGCCGACACGATCGACGACTTCAAGGGCCTGAACAAGCGCAGCCCGGTGTTCGCGTTCGTGATGATGGTCATGATGTTCTCGCTGGCAGGCATCCCGCCGACCGTCGGCTTCTATGCGAAGCTCGCCGTGCTCGAGGCGACCGTCAACGCGGGCCTCACGTGGCTGGCCGTGCTGGCCGTGATCACGTCGCTGTTCGGCGCGTTCTACTACCTGCGCATCGTGAAGCTGATGTACTTCGATGCACCGCAGGATGCAACGCCGATCACGGGCGATTTCTGCAAGCGCACGATCCTCGTGCTGAACGGCCTGGCGGTCGTCGTGCTCGGCCTGATCCCGAGCCCGCTGCTGACGGCCTGCCTGCAGGCAATTCGCCACACGCTGCCGCTGTAATGTCGGCAGCCGGCTGGTTTATCGTGCTGTTGGCGTTCGTCTGCGCCAACCTGCCGTTCCTGAACCAACGCCTCTTCGCCGTCGTGCCGTTCGGCGCGACGAAGAAGGGCGGGTGGGTGCGGATCGGCGAGCTGATCGTGCTGTACTTCATCGTCGGCGCGCTCGGCTTCTGGCTCGAGTCGCGCGCCGGCAACCGCTTCGAACAGGGCTGGCAGTTCTACGCGATCACGTTCAGTCTTTTCGTCGTGTTCGCGTTTCCCGGCTTCACGTTCCAGTATCTCGTCAAACGACGCTGACGGCTTCGGCCGTCGCGCTCATTCCCGGAGCCGCCGATGGCCGAACTACCCAATCACGACGCCGCACTGACCGAAACCTGCCTCGAGAGCGAGGCGATTTTCGACGGCGCGTTCCTCAAGCTCAAGCGCGATATCGTCCGCCTGCCGGATGGCAAGAAGGCCACGCGCGAATACGTCCAGCATCCGGGCGCGGTGATGGTGATCCCGCTGTTCGACGACGGCCGCGTGCTGATGGAAAACCAGTTTCGCTACCCGATCGGCAAGGTGATGGCCGAATTCCCGGCCGGCAAGCTCGACCCGAACGAAGGCGCGCTCGCCTGCGCGGTGCGCGAACTGCGCGAGGAAACGGGTTACACGGCACGCGAGTACGTGTTCCTGGCCCGCATTCATCCGATCATTTCCTACTCGACCGAATTCATCGACCTGTACCTGGCGCGCGGGCTGACGGCCGGCGAGCGCAAGCTCGATGAGGGCGAGTTCCTCGAGACCTTCACCGCGACGCAGGCCGATCTGCAGGAATGGGTGCGCACGGGCCAGATTTCCGACGTGAAGACGATCATCGGTACGATGTGGCTCGACAAGGTGCTGTCCGGTACGTGGCCGCTCGGGCCGGTCCTGACGCCCTGAGTGCGGCGTCAGCGGCGGGTGGGGCGCCGCGTTACAATCCGGTGACGCGACGCCTCCACGTCGCGCGATCGGTAATTAGCACGATCGTTCACAAAACCGCTTTTTGCGCTACACTCGCCACACGCCCTGATTCAGCATGAAGGTCCTCGATTTGCAGTGCCCGCACGGTCATCGGTTCGAAGGCTGGTTCGCTTCCGCCGATGAATTCGAAGCGCAGTTGTCCCGCAAGCTGGTCGAATGCCCGGTGTGCGGAACGACCGAGGTCAACCGTCTGCCGTCGGCGCCGCGCCTGAATCTGTCGGGTGCGACGCAGGCACGGCCGGCCGATCCGCGCGCAATGCAGGCGCAGGTGATGCGTGCACTGCGCGAGGTGCTGGAGAAAACCGAGAATGTGGGCGAGCGCTTCGCCGAGGAAGCGCGGCGCATCCATTACAACGAGGCGCCGGCACGCAGCATTCGCGGCGTCACGACGCCCGAAGATGCGCAATCCTTGGCCGAAGAAGGCATCGACGTGATGCCGCTGCCGATTCCTGCCGCGCTGAAAGAACCGCTGCAATGACGTATGCAGTGGGTCCTTGCCGGGCTGGACGGTTGCGGTCAGCCTTGCATGGGACCTGAGTAAGCGCTGAAGCGCAAACTCCGGTCGACAGGAGACACTGCGCATGGATCTGGATTATTCCCCCGCCGACGACGCGTTCCGCGTCGACGTCCGCGCCTGGCTCGAGGCCAACCTGCCTCACGCACTGCGCGCCAAAGTACTCGATCACAAACGACTCGACCGCGAGGATTTCGCGAGCTGGCACCGGATTCTCGGCCAGCGCGGCTGGTCCGCGCCCGCCTGGCCGGTTGAATTCGGCGGGCCGGGCTGGAACGCGACGCAACGGCACATCTGGGATGAGGAGTGCGCGCGGATCGGTGCGCCGACCGTGCTGCCGTTCGGCGTATCGATGGTCGCGCCGGTGTTGATGAAATACGGCAGCGAAGCGCAGAAGCGTCATTATCTGCCGCGGATTCTCGACGGCTCGGACTGGTGGTGCCAGGGCTATTCGGAGCCGGGTTCGGGATCCGACCTCGCCTCGTTGCGCACGCGCGCCGAGCGCCAGGGCGATCACTATGTCGTCAATGGTCAGAAGACCTGGACGACGCTCGGCCAGTACGCCGACATGATGTTCTGCCTCGTGCGCACCGATCCGGCCGCGAAGAAGCAGGAGGGCATCTCGTTCCTGCTGATCGACATGAAGACGCCCGGCATCACGGTGCGGCCGATCGTCATGCTCGACGAGGACCACGAGGTCAACGAGGTGTTCTTCGAGGACGTGAAGGTGCCGGTCGAGAATCTCGTCGGCGACGAGAATCGCGGCTGGACCTACGCGAAATACCTGCTTGGCCATGAGCGCACCGGCATCGCGCGCGTCGGCGCGTCGAAGCGCGAGCTCGCGTTCCTGAAGCGCGTGGCGTCGCACCAGCGCAAGAACGGCAAGCCGTTGCTTGCCGATCCCGTGTTCGCCGCCAAGGTCGCGGCGCTCGAGGTCGAGCTGATGGCGCTCGAGGTGACGGTGCTGCGGGTCGTCAGCCGCGAGACGAGCGGGAAGGGGCCGGGCCCCGAGGCGTCCATGCTGAAGATCAAGGGCACGGAAGTGCAGCAGGCGCTCACCGAGTTGATGGTCGAAGCGATCGGCCCGCTCGCCGCACCGTTCGACGTTCCGTTCCTCGACGGCCAGCGCGAGCACAGCATCGCCGGCGACGACGACGCGGCGCCGCTAGCCGCGTACTACTTCAACTACCGGAAGACGTCGATCTACGGCGGTTCGAACGAGATCCAGAAGAACATCATCGCGCAGATGATTCTGGGGCTGTGATCAGGGAACGGAGACAACCATGGATTTCAGCTTTACCGATGAGCAGCAGCAGTTCGCCGACGCGCTGCGCCGTTATCTCGGCGAGCAATACGGCTTCGAAGCGCGCCAGGCCATCGTGCGCAGCGACGCGGGCGTGTCGGACACGCAATGGAGCGCGTTCGCCGAACTGGGGTTGACCGCGCTGCCCGTGCCGGACGCACAGGGCGGCTTCGGCGGCGGCCCGGTCGACATGCTGGTCGTGATGCAGGAACTCGGCCGCGCGCTCGTGATCGAGCCGTACTGGGCAACGGCGGTGGGCGTCGAGGCCTTGCGCATCGCCGGCTCCGGTGCCGGTGAGGATGCCGCGTTGCTGGAGGCGGTCGCGCAGGGGCAGAAACGTGTTGCGGTTGCTTTCCACGAGCCGCATGCGCGCTACGACCTGTTCGAACTCGATACGCATGCGCGCGAGCAGGGCGGCACGTACCGCCTGACGGGCACGAAGTCGGTCGTTCAGCACGGCGCGCAGGCGCATGCGTGGATCGTGCCTGCGCGCGTCGACGGCGGTGGCATCGGCCTGTTCGTCGTCGAACGGGATGCCGCGAATGCGAAGGTGGCCGACTACCGGACGATCGACGGCCAGCGTGCCGCGACGATCGGTTTCAATGAAACGCCGGCGCGACTGCTGACGGGCGGTGCACGCGACGCCGCCGCCCTCGAGCGGGTTGCCGATTACGCGACGTTCCTGCTGTGCGCGGAGGCGGTCGGAGCGCTCGACGAACTGAACCGCGCCACGGTCGAATACACGAAGACGCGCGAACAGTTCGGCATGCCGATCGCGCGTTTCCAGGCACTGCAGCACCGGATGGTCGACATGCTGATCCATGCCGAGCAGGCACGTTCGCTGACCTATCTGGCAGCCGTACGCTACGCGAGCGGCGATGCGGACGCGCGGCGCAAGGCGGTGTCGGCCGCGAAAGCGCGTGTCGGCGCCGCCGCGCGTTTCGTCGGCCAGCAGGCCGTTCAACTGCACGGCGGCATGGGCGTGACCAACGAGGTCGCCGCTGCGCACCTGTTCAAGCGGCTGACGATCATCGAGACGACGCTCGGCGACACCGATCACCATCTTGCGCGCATCGCGGCACTGCCCGATTTCGCGCAGGCCGACGCGGCATGACGGCGACGCGCGAGCGCGCCAGACAAGGAGACATCTAGTGGGCATCAGTTACGAAGACCTGGTGGTCGGTAGCACCACCGAAGTGGGCCGTTACACGTTCGAACCCGACGACATCAAGACGTTCGCGCAACGCTACGATCCGCAGCCGTTCCATCTCGACGAAGAAGCCGGGAAGGCATCGCATTTCGGCGGGCTTGTCGCGAGCGGCTGGCATACGTGTTCGGTGTTCATGAGCCTGCTCGTCAAGAAGCTCGGCCGGGACTCGACCAGCATGGGCTCGCCGGGCATCGACTCGATCCGCTGGCTCAAGCCGGTGCGTGCGGGCGATACGATCACGATGTACCAGAAGGTCCACGACAAGCGTGTGTCCGAGAGCAAGCCCGACCGCGGCATCGTGTCGACGGAATGGGTCGGCGTGAACGAGGCCGGCGAGACGGTGATTACCGTGCACACGAAAGTGATCTTCGGGCTGCGCCATCCGGGAGGCGTGCAGGCATGACGGAAATGACCTTGCCGCTGATCGCGTCGGCGCAGGCGCTGCAGGCACGCGTCGGCGCGGAGCCGCTCGCGAGCGGCTGGATCGTGATCGATCAGAAGCGCGTCGACGGGTTTGCCGACGCGACCGGCGATCATCAATGGATTCACGTCGATCCCGAGCGCGCGCAACGCGAGTCGCCGTTCGGCGGGCCGATCGCCCACGGGTTCCTGACGCTGTCGCTGATTCCGGCGTTGATGACCGACGCGATGCGTTTCGAGCAGAAGATGGGCGTGAACTACGGACTGAACCGCGTGCGGTTCCTGAAGCCGGTGCCGGTCGGCGCGCGCGTGCGTGCGCTGTTTGCGGTAAAGGAAACCGCCGAGGCCGCGCGGAACGGCGTGCAGGTGACGTGGTCGGTGACGATGCAGGTCGAGCGTCCCGATGCGCCGCAGCCGGTTTGCGCGGCGGAATTCATCACGCTGCATTACTTCTGAAGCGGGGAGCGGCATGCGTGGATGCCGCTCCGCCCGTCACTTGCGTGTCAGTGCTTCGCGTATTGCGTTGCGCCGAACAGCACCTCGCGTGCCTTGTCGTCCTGCAGCGCCTTGCGCATCGACGCGAGCACTTCGACACCGCGCTGCACGGCCGGTCGCGCGGCGATCGTGTCGTACCAGCGCTTCACGTTCGGCAATTCGTCGAGCACGATGCCCTGGTTCTGCCATGAGCGCGTCCACGGGAACGTCGCAATGTCCGCGATCGTGTACGTGTCGCCCGCGAGATACTCGGATTCGCCGAGTCGCTTGTCCATCACGTTGTACAGGCGTTTCGCTTCGTTCGTGTAGCGGTTGACCGCATACTCGATCTTCTCCGGCGCATACAGGCGGAAGTGGTGCGCCTGCCCGAGCATCGGCCCGACGCCGCCCATCTGGAACATCAGCCATTCGAGCGTGGCATAGCGTGCGGCCGGATCGGTCGGCAGGAACTTGCCGGTCTTCTCTGCGAGGTAGATCAGGATCGCGCCCGATTCGAACAGCGAGATCGGCTTGCCGTCGGGGCCGTCCGGATCGACGATCGCGGGGATCTTGTTGTTCGGGCTGATCTTCAGGAATTCCGGCTTGAACTGGTCGCCTGCGCCGATATCGACCGGATGGACACGATAGGCGAGGCCCGTTTCCTCGAGCATGATGTGCACCTTGTGGCCGTTCGGGGTCGCCCAGCTATAGACGTCGATCATCGTGAACTCCTTTGTTGCGTGCGCGAAAACGGCGCTGGCAGCGCCGCGACAGGCGGTCATTAGAGCATGGATCGATGCGCGCTGCTGGCGACGCAAACACGCGTGCCGATACGTGTGCGCGGGCGTGCGAGCGCTCGCCGCCGCCATCGCGCGCGGCGTTTCCTGGTGGATGCGGTCAGGCAGGCGGAACGCAGGCGTGGCGGCTCAGCGCTTGTAGCGGGGCGGGCGCTTCTCGAGAAATGCGGTGATTCCCTCGAGCCCGTCCGCATGATGCAGCGACGCGACGAAATGATCGCGTTCGGTGCCGAGGTGCGCGTCGAGCGGTTGCGTCGTCGCGTCGTCGAGCAGCGACTTGATGCGCGTGAGCGCGTTCGGCGAGATGCCGGCGAGTGCATCGGCCCATGCCAGCGCGTCGGTCAACGCCGCGCCCGGCACGGCGAGCCGGTTGACGACGCCGAGCGCGTGCAGACGTTCGGCCGCGACGGGTTTGCCTTCGAACAGGATTTCGGCCGCGAGCGCGCGCGGCAGTGCGCGGGCGATGAACCACGAACCGCCCCCGTCGGGTGTCAGGCCGACACGCGCGTATGACATCACGAATTTCGCATCGTGCGCGGCGACGATCAGGTCGCACGCGAGCGCGAGCGAAAAGCCCGCGCCGGCCGCCGCGCCTTCGACCGCCGCGATCACCGGCTTCGTCGAAGCGTGGATCGCCGTTACCCATGCGGCGAGCTGATCGATGCTGTCGGCCTGGTAGGACGGATCCTTCGAACGGTTGTCGAGCAGCCGGTTCAGGTTGCCGCCCGCGCAGAAGAAGCGATCGGCACCGGTCAGCACGACAGCGCGAATCCCGGGATCGCGCTCTGCGGTGGCGAGCGCCTCGATGCCGGCTGCGTACATGTCGGGATGCAGCGCATTGCGTGCGCCGGGATTGGATAGCGTGAGGACGAGCGTCGAGTCGCTCTCGGGCGGGCGCGAGGCCAGCAGTTCAGCACTCATGCGAGCGTGTCTCCATCGGATGGCGGGGCTGCGGCGCCGTGCGCGCCGCGCACGCGGATGCGACCGATGCCGCAGCGGATGTAATGTTGTCGTGACGAACGCAATACTTGCTTTAGACTAGCACGAACGTGCTTTTCGGCGCGATGAATCTCGCTGCGGCCGGCACCGTTGCGGCCGCGTTCCAGCAACGAAGGAGACTCCGATGCTACAGCTGTGCGGTATTCCGTTGTCCAACTATTACAACAAGGTGAAGTTCGTCCTGCTCGAGCACGACATTCCGTTCGAGGAGTCGGTGTGCGGTTTGCCGATCAGCGATCCGGCCCGGCTCGCCGATTCGCCGCTCGGCAAGATTCCGTTCCTGAAGACCGAAGAAGGCGCATTGTTCGAGTCGCAGGTGATCATCGAATACCTGGCGGCGCGTTATCCCGAGAAAGGCATTTTCCCGGCGAGCCCGTTCGCGGCTGCGAAGGTGCGCGAACTGGTCGAGACGCTCGAGCTGTATCTCGAATGGATGGCGCGCGAAGTCTATACGGAAGCTTTTTTCGGCGGCAAGGTCAGCGACGGGACGAAGGCGCACGTCGAGAAGCGCCTGCCGCGCGCGATCGATGCGTTCAAACAGATGACGCAGTTTTCGCCGTATGCGCTCGGCGAGTCGTTCGGCCTCGCCGACATCGCCGCATGGGTCCATCTGCCGGTCATCGGGATGGCGACGAAGGCCATTTTCGGACGCGATTTCCTGCTCGACGCGGGTATCGACTGGAAGGCGCACGCGAAGATCGTCGGCGAGCGTCCGGCCGCGCAGCGCGTGGCAGCCGAGCGCAAAGCGTATATCGAGGCGACGAGCGTCGCGCGTTCGTAAACGCGGTTCCTGCAGGGTGGCCTCGGGCCGCCCGTGCAGGACTTACAGGCGGGCGAGCCGTTCGAGCGCGGATGCGAGCGTGCTTTCCTGCTTCGCGAAGCAGAAGCGGACGACGCCCGATTCGTGCGGCTCGTGATAGAACGCCGACACAGGAATGGCGGCCACGCCGATCTCCGACGTGAGCCACTTCGAGAATTCCGCTTCCGGCAGGTCGCTGATCGCCGAATAATCGACGCACTGGAAGTACGTACCCGTGCAGGGCAGCAGCTTGAAGCGCGTGCGCTCGAGGCCGGCACGGAAGAAGTCGCGCTTCTTCTGGTAGAAGTCGGCAAGCGTCAGGTACGGTGCCGGGTCGCGCAGGTAGTCGGCGAGCCCGACCTGCATCGGTGTGTTCACCGTGAACACGTTGAACTGGTGGACCTTGCGGAATTCTGCGGTCAGCGCGGCAGGGGCTGCGACATAACCGACCTTCCAGCCCGTCACGTGATAGGTCTTGCCGAAGCTCGACACGATGAAGCTGCGCGCGGCGAGTTCCGGATAACGCGCGACGCTCTCATGGCGCGCGCCGTCATAGACCATGTGCTCGTAGACCTCGTCGGACAGGATCAGCACGTTGGTGCCACGCACGATCTCTTCGAGCTTGCGCATGTCCGCCTCGCGCCACACGGTACCCGTCGGGTTATGCGGCGTGTTGATCAGGATCATGCGCGTGTTCGGCGTGATGGCGGCCGCCAGGCGGTCGAACGGAATCGCGTAGTCGGGCGCCTCCAGCGTGACGAACACGGGTGTGCCGCCCGCGAGTTCGATCGACGGCAGGTAGCTGTCGTAGGTCGGTTCGACGACGATCACCTCATCACCCGGATGCACCGTGCACAGGATCGCGGTGAGCAGTGCCTGCGTCGCGCCGGCCGTGACGGTGATTTCGGTCGCCGGATCGTAACGCCGGCCGTAGACCTGCGCGATCTTGTCTGCGATTGCCTCGCGCAGCGGCGCGACACCGGCCATCGGCGGATACTGGTTGTGCCCGTTGCGCATCGCGGCGGCAACTGCATCGACGATGCGCGGATCGCAGTCGAAATCCGGAAAGCCCTGGCCGAGGTTCACGGCGCCTTTTTCTGCTGCAAGCGCGCTCATGACCGTGAAGATCGTCGTGCCGACGTTCGGCAGGCGCGAAGGGAAAACGGGAGTCGTTGGCATGTCTGAAGGAGCGTTCATCGAGACGGTCGAAATCGGGTGGTGTTGCGTGCGTCAAGCCGGCGTGGCGTCGAGCGCGCAGGCCTCGGCAAAGGGGGCGGGTTGCGCGATCCGGAAGCCGAAATCGCGCGCGGTGCGCTTCGCGAGCTTCAGCAGCGCGCGGTCTTTCGACACGAGCCAATCGGCCTGGGCGGCGCGGGCGAGTTCAAGAAACTTCTGGTCGTCGCGGTCCTTGCACTTCGGCAGCGGCGGCGCGTCGGCGTCGACGGCCGGCGGCTCGACGAGGCTCGCCAGGCGGGCGACGGTTGCGAGCGCGGCCGCCTTGTCGACGGCGCGCGCCTGGAACTGCGGATAATCGAGCACGTACTCGAGTTCGGTCAGGCAGCGGCCGTCGATCACGGCGGCAAGCGTGCCGCGTTCGAGCGCGGCGCGGATCGGGCGCGTAGCGGGGTCGTCGAATACGAGGATGTCGATCCAGACGTTCGAGTCGAGCACGACGCGATGTGCGGCATGCGGGGCGGGAGAGCGGGTCATTCGTTACAATCGGTGGTTTTCGTCTGACCGCAAGGCACGGCGTGCCAGCGAGCCTCTATGATAATCGTTCTCTCTCCCGCCAAATCCCTCGACTACGATACGCCCGCGCACGTCCAGTCTTACACGAAGCCTGCATTCGTCGACGACGCGTCCGAGCTGATCGACGGCCTGCGCAAGCTTTCGCCGCAGGACATCGCGACGCTGATGGATATCTCCGATCCGCTTGCACGCCTGAATTTCCAGCGCTACGCGGACTGGTCGCCGACCTTTACGCCGGCCAACGCGAAGCAGGCCGTGCTCGCATTCAACGGCGACGTATATGAAGGATTCGACGCCAAATCGCTGTCGTCCGCCGATCTCGACTATGCGCAGCAGCACGTGCGCGTGCTGTCGGGGCTCTACGGGCTGCTGCGTCCCCTCGATCTGCTGCAGCCGTACCGTCTCGAGATGGGTACGCGTTTCGCGAACGCGCGCGGCAAGGATCTGTACGCGTTCTGGGGCGACCGTATCACGCGGGCGCTGAACGAGCAGCTCGAAACGCGCAGCGGCGCGGCGCGCGTGCTCGTCAACTGCGCATCGACCGAATACTTCAAGTCGGTCAAGCCGAAACTGCTGGCCGCGCCCGTCGTCACGCCGGTGTTCGAGGACTGGAAGGGCGGCCGCTACAAGATCATCAGCTTCCATGCGAAGCGTGCGCGCGGCCTGATGGCGCGTTTTATCGTCGAGAACCGGATTGCCGACCCGAAGGCGCTGAAGGAATTCGCGACGGAAGGCTATGCGTTCGATGCGGCTGCGTCGAACGATTCGACTTACGTATATCGCCGGCGAGTCGGCGAGTGACCCTGCCGGCCGTTCACGAGACGGCCGGCGCATGCATGAGGCCGGGCAAGCGCTACACCGCGTGTTCCGGTCGCCAGCTTTACATGGAACCGGTGTAAGCGCCAAAGCGCCAACTCCGGTCGACAAAGGAGAGACAGATGGCCCTTTCGATCACCAGCAATTTCGACGCAGGCGCAATCGACGTCGTGTCGTGCGACAGCCCCGATGCGATTCGGTTGCGCGTGCGTGGCGACAACCGCTCGGAATTCGCGCAATGGTTTTACTACCGCTTGACGGGCGCGCGCGGCGAGCGCTGTGTGATGACGTTCGAGAATGCGGCTGAATGCGCGTATCCGTCGGGCTGGCGCAATTACAGCGCGGTGGCGAGCTATGACCGGGTCGACTGGTTCCGCGTGCCGACGACGTTCGACGGCAAGACGATGACCATCGACCATACGCCGGAATTCGACAGCATCTACTACGCGTATTTCGAACCGTACTCGGAAGAGCGTCATGCGGCATTTCTCGGTGCGGTCCAGCAGTTGCCGCAGGCGAGCGTCGTCGAACTCGGTCGCACGGTCGAAGGTCGTCCGATGTCGCTGCTGACGCTCGGTACGCCGGAGACCGACGGCGCACCGAAAAAGAAGGTGTGGATCATCGCGCGCCAGCATCCCGGCGAGTCGATGGCCGAGTGGTTCGTCGAAGGTCTCGTCAAGCGGCTGGCCGGATGGGGCGACTGGGCCGGCGATCCGGTCGCGCGCAAGCTCTACGATCGCGTGACGTTCCACATCGTCCCGAACATGAATCCGGACGGCAGCGTGCATGGCAACCTGCGCACCAATGCGGCGGGCGCGAACCTGAACCGCGAGTGGATGGCGCCCGATGCCGAGCGCAGTCCCGAGGTGCTGGCCGTGCGCGATGCGATCCATGCGATCGGCTGCGACATGTTCTTCGACATTCATGGCGACGAGGATCTGCCGTACGTGTTCGTTGCCGGGTCGGAAATGCTGCCGAGCTTTACCGAGCAGCAGGGCAAGGAGCAGACTGCGTTCATCGAAGCGTTCAAGGTTGCGAGCCCCGACTTCCAGACTGAGCATGGCTATGCGGCGAGCAAGTACAAGGAGGACGCGCTCAAGCTCGCGTCGAAGTACATCGGCCACCAGTTCGGCTGCCTGTCGCTGACGCTCGAGATGCCGTTCAAGGACAACGCGAACCTGCCCGACGAGCGAGTCGGCTGGAACGGCGAGCGAAGCGCGGCGCTTGGCGCGGCGATGCTGGCCGCGATCCTGGTGCACGTCGACACGTTCGCGTAAGCGCAGCGTTGCCGTATGAAAAAAGCCGGGGCATCTCAGGATGCTCCGGCTTTTTTGCTTCTGTCGAGGTTGCTTCGTCGAATCAGGACTTCTTCGCGCTCTTCTTCACGACCTTCTTCTGTCCGCTCGACTTTTTCGTTGCGGCGGCCTTCTTGCTGCCGGTGCGGCCCGATGCTTTCGCCTTGACCTTGCCTCGGTGCGACTTGCCCTTGAACTTCTTCGTCGAGGACGTGGAGCGCTCGACGCGCGGCTTCAGCGGCGGAACCGGGTCGTTCCAGCTGAACGCGAGCATTTGCTGACCGACATAGCCGCATCGGAACTTCAGCGGCGTCGGGTCGCTGCCGTCGCTGTGGATGCCGAGTCCGTCGACAGTGACGATATTGTCGACCTTCACGCGCTGCTTGCCCTGGTCGAACGAGTCGTTCCATGGCGTGATTGTCGCGTTGCCGCTGTCGAATGTGTTCGGTGCGAAGTCGACGCGGTCGAACGCCGACGACGTGCTGGCGATGAAGCTGCCGTGCGCCGCACAATCGGCGGCGAGCGGATCGGCATGCATTTCGTTGACGAATTTGTTGATCAGTTCGGAGCGCTGGTCGAGCAGGTCGGCGAATGCCGGTGTCGGAAGCGCAAGCGACAGGCCCGCAATACAGGCTGCCAGCTTGCCGAGCGCCCGGAAAATCCGGAGCGACGCAGGAGAGCTGTCCATCTGGTTATTGGTGAGGAGCGAATGAGACATCGGGCACGTATAGATGCCCGATGAAGAACCGGAGTTCAATCTTAGCGTAAAAAAGTTGTGCGGCAGTAGATGTCGCATTCTGCCGCACCGCGCGAGGCCCTGCCGGCGGGTGATTGCGGTGTCGCCGCCGGAGGGCGATTCAGGCGCGCGGGCCGCCGAGGCGATAGCGCCGGACGTCGAAGGTCGTGACCCACGCGGGACGATAGACCGCGATGAGCGCCGTTGCCATGCCGGTGAACCACGCTTCGCCGAGTGCGAGAAGCGCCGTGTTCAGCAGGTAGCCGGCCGGAATCACGACAGGCACGCCGTCCGCCAGCGCGAGCTGGACCCCGGCCGCGGCAGCAGCGACTGCAACGATTGCGATGGCCGGCGACAGGAATCCCTGGCCGGTGATGAACGATGCGAGATTGTGCGGCAACCATGCGAGTGCGGCGCGCTGCAGCAATGCCGACACGGCGACCGGCAGCGCGCCGTAGATCAGATAGGTCAGGCCAATGCCCTGCCAGGGCGCGTCGAAAATGATCGCGGCAACCGCCGTGACGGCGCCCATCGCGATCAATGCGAGTGTCCAGTCGAACAGTGTGACGAGCAGCGTCGCGCCAAGCAGATGCATGACGATGCCGTCTTCGAGCCACGCATTCGAGGCCCAGAGAACCGTAATGGCGGTGACGAGCGCGAGCCACACGTGCTGGAGCGTGGCGTCCTGCAGGCGCACGAAGGGGCGATTCCAGATCGCGAGCGCGAGCAGGGCCACGGCGGCGATCCAGCCACCGATGCCAACCCAGAGCGGAAGCGGTGTGAAGAGAAAACCCATTCGTCCATATTACTCGTTGAGCATCAAAGGTGGGAATCCACACACGCCGACCGTCGCAATATCGAGACTGTCTGGCTAGCGTTCGCGCCGAAACCGCGCCGGCGGTTCGGCGGCGATCGGCAGGTCCTGTGTGCTGTCGATCGAGGCAGGCACCGGGTACGGGCGGTCCTTCCGTTGCGTACGCAGCGGAACCGGGCCCTGTTGGCCGATAGGCGGCTTGCGCGTGCGGTTGCGATTCGCCAGCAGCACCTCGAGGTGGGGCGACAGCCAGCCGTTGTAGATCGCGACCGCGGCGGCGCGATTGGCGGCACCGAGTTGCTGGAAGATGCTGGCGAGGTGGATCTTGACGGTGCCTTCGCTGATGCCGAGCGTACGGGCGATCATCTTGTTGGTGCTGCCCATGTGGACGAAGCGCATGATCTGAGCTTGGCGTGGCGACAAGAGGCCGCTCGGCGGCCGGCGGGGAAGCGACCCGGCGAGTGTCTGGAAATGGGCATCGTAGCGCGCCGCAGCAGCGGAAGGCAGCAGACGGAGCGCGATCGGCGGGATGTAATGCCCGCCCAGCAGGACGATCTCGAGCGCACGCACGATCAGGTGCGGCCGCGTGGAATGCGGGATCACGCCGGCGACACCATAGTTGAAGAAGCGCTGGATGGCTTCCGGCGATGTTTCGTCGACCAGGACGGCGACGGGTGTCGGCGAGCACGCGCTGCAGAGCGCCTGAAGCTCGCTGAGTCGGCCGACGTCGAGCCAGTCGATCGCGACGAGGTCGAAACGCTGGTTGCGCAGCAGCCTGCGCGCCTGAAAACTGTCGGGCGCATCGTTGATGCTGGCGTGACGGTCGATCTGTCGCAACAGGGCCTTCAGTCCGTCACGCCGCTCGGCGTCTGAATTGAGCATCAGGAACCGCATATTCAACCTCCGTAATGTGAGCCATTGATCTGCCGTCTGGCATGCCTTGGGTCTGATGATGACAAAGACCTTACACGATGTCTGCTTGGCTGAAAGGCTTAGGAAAAGTATGAAATTTCGGACGGAGGGATGGCGGACAAGAAAAAAGCCGCTCCGGCGGGAACCGTGAGCGGCTTCGGACGGGCAGGCCGTCAGGGTACTGCTGTGTGGGTCAGTGAAAGTGCGGTTGGGCGGGTGATGCGTCTTCCGGCATTTCCGCGTGGACGATTTCGCCGAGCGGGTCTGCGTAAAGCGGTACGCCGCAGTCGTCGCAGTATTCGGGTTCGAAGCGGCCTGCGTGCCGCCGGACGTCGGTTACACCGCATTCCTTCAGCAGGCTCACGATTTCCTCGAGCGGTCCTTCGATCGGCGCTTCGCCTTCGAGCGTCGCGCTGTCGATCGACACGTCGCCGTTTTCACGACCGTAGAGCGGCCATACGACGCCGTAGATTACGTCGTTGCTGGCACGCCGCGTGAAGCCGACACGATACTCGTCGATACGGCGTTCTCCGAAGCCGGCGACCACCGCGCGAAGCTCTTGCGGTGCCGCACCAAGTGTGTCGAAAAGATAACGAATGGCGGTTCGCACCGTGTGCGGACGCACCCGCTCGTCCGCATCCCGGCAAGCCGAATAGTACGCGTCCGGAAGCAGGCATTCGAACTCGCAGCCGGGCAGGGCGATCGACAGGTTCGGGCCGCCCTGGGCCGTCCATTGCTCGAGGCACTGGCCACGCTCGATCCGGCTGCCGTTTTCCTCTTCCTGCCATCGGAACAGCGGCGCGCCGGCGGGCGCGGCGACGACGGCGAGCAGGAAGCGCGGGTCGGCCAGGATCGGCGAAGTTTCAGGCAGGTCGCCGAAGCTGAGCTTGGGGGTGTGCTGGGTGATCGCTGCATGAGCGAGCTGCTGGGCCAGCCGGTAGGTCTCGACGTGGTGCCGCGGCAACTGGTCAATGCTGTAAAGGAACGGTGCAAGGCCGACGAGGGTGCCGTTCGCAAGGACGTGAGCCTGCAAGTGCGTTCGCAGCGCGTCGGCAACGTCACCCTTCAGCGGGCCGGACGGAATCATGTAGCGCGTCCACGCGAGAACCGGGACGGCGACCAGCAGCGCGTCGAACGGTTGGCCGTCGTGCTCGATCACCATCGACTCGCTGTGCGTCTCGGCCATGTCGGCGAGCGCGCCATAGGCGTCGGGATGATTCTGCTGAAGATGGTCGAGCGCTGCGTCGAGCGTGGTCTGGTTGCCGTTGCGGACAATCTTGGCGAGCAGCGCGTCGAGCTTCGCTTCCCAGAAGCGATCCTCGATGCGGCTGCCCGACGCGAAGAGCGCAAGCGACAGACCGACCAGTTTGTCGGCATCGGGGGGGAGGCGTTTGGCGATTCGCTGGCGCATATTAAAGACGTATATAGAAAGAGGCGAAGAACCTCACATTCTAGTCCGTTCTTTGCACCATAAGCGGTCTCGTGCCGAGGCATGGCAGATCGGCCGGATCGCAGCCTTTGTAAAAAAGTTGCGTCAAACCCCTTGCGCAGTTCGAAGAGGGTGCTTAGAATCACGCCTCTTTCGCGCTAACGGAAACACGGCGCGGGAGAGGGAAGCGAAGCTGGTGGTGTGCTGCAGTGTCGGGCGCGCGGCTGGTGAAGAAAGTTGAACCCCGCAGTCGCAACGATGTAGTGTAAAAAGTTGTTGACGAACTGCGAAACACGGTTCATAATCTCGCTTCTCTGCTGCTGAAAACGCAGCGCTGCCGGGAAACACGAAGTTCCTCGCAG
>NZ_ASSI01000191.1:0-9559 GCF_000466765.1 Burkholderia sp. AU4i
CGCGCTCGGCGTGCCGGCCCGGCTGATCGCGCCGCGCCTGCTCGGCGACTACGGATCGGGGCCGTTCGCCGTGCCGCCGCTGCCGATCCGCTTCCACGACGGCGGCGCCGTGAACCGCCCCGATCCGCGCGAAGGCGAGTGGTTCCTGTCCCAATACCGGCGCTGGGGCATGCTCGACGGTTCGCACGACGACGCGGCGATCGCCCGCGCGATCGCGCAAACCGCGTTGTATGATGCTGCCGTCGCCGAAAGCGGCGCACCGGGCCCGTCGCGGGCGTGAGGCGCGCCGCGTGATGCAGGCGGCGCGCGCTCCCGCGCCACGCCTGCCCGGGCCGCCTGTCGGCGCCGGGCGCGCGGTTCCCGGGGCGTCGCATGACCACTCCGTCCCCGATCCGATTCGATGCCGAAACCCACGCGCGCGCCGCTCGACGTGCTGCTCACTGAAATCCGCGCGTGCCGTGCCTGCGAAGCCGACCTGCCGCTCGGCCCGCGCCCGGTCGTGCGTGCCCATCGCGACGCGCGCATCCTGATCGTCGGGCAGGCGCCGGGCGCACGCGTCCATGCGAGCGGCATCCCGTGGGACGATGCGAGCGGCAAGCGGCTGCGCGGCTGGCTCGACGTCGACGCCGACACGTTCTACGACGAAACCCGCTTCGCGATCGTGCCGATGGGCTTCTGCTACCCGGGCCGCGGCACGAGCGGCGACAACCCGCCGCGCCCCGAATGCGCGCCGCTGTGGATAGACCGGCTGCTCGCCGGGTTGCCGTCGATCCGGCTCACGCTGCTGATCGGCCAGTATGCGCAGCGGCACTTCCTGCGCGACGCGCGCAAGGCCACGCTGACGGACACCGTACATGCGTGGCGCGACTACGGCCCCGGCGTGCTGCCGCTGCCGCATCCGTCGCCGCGCAACCAGGCGTGGTTCAAGCACCATCCGTGGTTCGACGCCGACGTCGTGCCCGAGCTGCGACGCCGGATCGCGCCGCTGGTCGCCCGGTAAACGAAATCACCGCCGTGTCGCGACGCTTCGCGACACCCCGTCATCTGTATCGAATCAAGCATGAACGACACCCCTACCGACCTCGACTTTGCCTGCAACGGCTGCGGCGGATGCTGCCGCGACCTGCGCATTCCGCTGACGATCGACGAGGCCACCGCATGGCTACAGCGCGGCGGCCACGTGGAGCTGCTGTGCGACGCGATGCCGTGGCTCGTCGAGCCCGAGCCCGACAACGCGTTCGCCGCGTACAAACGCGCACGCTCGAGCGCCGCGCTCAGCGGCTCGCTGCCCGTCCGCGTGACGGTCATGCTCACGGCGTCCCATGCGGGGCCGTGCCCGAACCTGCGCGACGACCTGCGATGCGCGATCTACGACGAGCGCCCGCTCGTGTGCCGGATCTACCCGGCCGAAGTGAATCCGTTCGTACCGCTGGTACCGGCCGGCAAGCAATGCACGCCCGACGCGTGGCAGCAGGCGCCGTTCGTCCGCGGCGGCACGATCGTCGACGCGGCCACCCGCGAGAACATCGCGCGCTCGCGTGCGGCGAGCGAAGCCGAAACGCCGCTGCGGGCACGGTTGTGCGAGAGGCTGGGGATCGAGACGGCGGCCGTGGCCAACGAAGGGTTCGCGATCCACGCGCCGCCGGCCGCCACGCTGCTCGCCGCGCTGACGGATTTGCGCGCGTCGGCACCGGCCGACGCCGACGACACCGTCGCGTGGACGCTGATCTCGAACCGCGCGACGACGGTGGACGCGCTCGCATCGGTCGGCGCGGCGAGCCAGCGCGCCGGCGAAGGCGGCCCGCACGCCCGTTATCTCGGCTTCCACCCGGACGAATGACCGTCGCGCGGCACGCCGCGAGCGACACCGGGCAACGCCGCACGGCCGCGCGGATCGCCGACGCGCCCGGTTCGCTGTACCATCGCGGCTCAACCGCGTCACGACCAGCAGAATCCTTCATGCCCTCCACCGCCCCGCCGCGCCTGTACGGGATGCCCGAACGCAGCGACCGGCTCGACTTCTACATCCGCGACCAGGCGTCGCGCCAGGCGATCACCGAGCCGCACCGGCACGCGTATTTCCAGATCCAGTTCAATCTCGGCGGCGACACCGAGCAGCGGATCGGTGGCGTCACGCGGCCGTTTCCGCGCGGCGCGCTCGCGTTCGTGCTGCCGCACCGCGAGCACCTGATCCCGCATCCGGAAGGCGCGCACTTCATCGTGATCAACTTCAGCCAGGCGTTCCTGCGCGCCGATCTCGACGTCGACCCGCTCGACCTGGAGGACGTGCCCGCCCACCGCTTTCCCGAGCTGACGCCGTTCCGCTTCCAGGAACACCTCGACTTCATCCTGACCGGCGACACCTACGACGAAGCGCGCCGCCTCGCGCTGTGCATGCTCGACACCGATCGCGTGCGCACGTTCGGCTCGACCACGTTGCTGCGCGGCTACCTGCTGCAGTTGATCGGGCTCGTCTGCACGCAGTACGCGGGCGCGCTCGACAAGCTCGCGCAGCGCGGCGCCCAGCGCGCCGGCCGGCGCGATGCGCTCGCGCGCGTGCTGCGGCACGTCCGCGCCAACCTCACCCGCGAGGACCTGACGCTCGCCGCGACCGCCGAAGCCGCGTTCCTGTCGCCCAACTACCTCGCGCACCTGGTCCGCAAGGAAACCGGCAGCACCTTCACCGATCTCGTGACGGAGCGCCGGATCGCGCTCGCGCAGTCGCTGCTGGCTCACACGAGCCGGCGCATCGCGGACATCGCCCGCTCGGTCGGCTTCCGCGACGAAGGGTATTTCGCGCGGCGCTTCCGCGCGCGGGTTGGCGTGTCGCCGAAGGCGTACCGCGACGCGAACGCCGCGCTGCCGGACGGCGACGACACGCCGGCAGCACCCGACGCGTAGTTTTGTCCCGGTAAAACGCAGTTGCGTCGCATCCGGCCGCACGGGCGTCGGGTATCGTTGCACGCATGCCGGCCCGTGCGCCGCACGGGCGCGGCATCCGTCTTCCCACCGAACGAGGCCATCCGATGTCCGCCTATGTCATCGACGCTGCCGAGCGTCCTTCCGTCGAAGTCGACCAGTCGTCCGCGCGCTTTCCGGTGCGCCGCGTCTTCTGCGTCGGCCGCAACTACGCCGACCACGCGCGCGAAATGGGCGCCGATCCCGACCGCGAACCGCCGTTCTTCTTCACGAAGCCGGGCGACGCGATCGTCCCGGCCAGCGGCACCGTCCCCTATCCGCCGCTGACGAACGACCTCCATCACGAAATCGAGCTGGTCGTCGCGATCGGCAAGGACGGGCGGTCGATCGACCCGGCCGACGCGCTGTCGCACGTATGGGGCTACGGCGTCGGCGTCGACCTCACGCGCCGCGACCTGCAGGCCGAAGCGAAGAAACTGAGCCGTCCGTGGGACTGGGCGAAAGGCTTCGACGCGTCGGGCCCCGTAACCGCGTTGCGCGCGGCCTCGGCCACCGGTCATCCGGCCAAGGGCCGCATCTGGCTCGCGGTCAACGGCGACACGCGCCAGCAAGGCGACCTGGCCGACATGATCTGGGCCGTGCCCGATGTCATCGCGTACGTGTCGCGCTCGGTCGAGTTGAAGGTCGGCGATTTGATCTTCACCGGCACGCCGGCCGGCGTCGGCGCGCTGCAACCCGGTGACCGCGTGACGGGCGGCGTCGACGGCGTCGCGACGTTCGAGTTCGTGGTGGGCGCGAAGCCGTAAGCCATAAGCCGTACCGCAGCAAGCACGGCGGCCTCCCCACGGGGCCGCCGGGCAATATCCCGATTTCGGTCAGTCGTAGCGGCGCAGAAATGCGTCGGCGACGGCCGCCGGATTCAGCGCTTTCGCCGATTCGTTTTCCAGCGCTTCGGCCGCGTCGTCGTCGCTGATCGACACGAACAGCGTGATCGCCGCCCGTTCGTCGCCGGTGCCGAACAGGCCCTCGCGGTCGAGCAGGCGCAACGCACCGATCATGTCGGCGTGCAGTTGCCGCGAAAATTCCGGGAATCTCGACCGGACAAACTGCGGGCTCAGCACGTCGTCGGCGAGCTTGCCGCAGATCGCATTGAACGGCGACGCTTCCGCCGCCGCATACGCCCATTCCGAAAAGCCCCACGCATACCACGGGTCGTCGTCCGCGACAGCCTGCTGCTCGCGGACCCGGCGCAGCCCCTCGACCGAATTGGCTGCCGGCACCACCGTCATCGCGCCGCTGTCGGTATACAGCGCGAACGCGTAGAAATGCTCGTCCGGGTGCAGCGCCCGCAGCGCCCTGAATGTCGCTCTCGCGGCGTCGGCGATGTCTCGCTGGAAATCAGAAAAGTCGCTCATCGTTCCCTCGTCCAATCGACCTTCGCGCGCCGGAGCATGCTCGGCGCGCGGCGGGTTCGTCGTCTCCCGATATGCGATCGATTGTCCGCCCATCGCCCGCGGGACGGTAGCGGTACCCGCACCCATGTCCGCACCGATGCCCGCACCGATACCCGCGCCCATGCCCGCACCGATGCCCGATTCGGCGCGGCGATACCGCGTACTCGCGTTCACCGCCCGGCGTCCCGTGCGTCGAACACCCGCACGCAGACGGCCGCCGCCAGTGCGATCGCGGCCGACAGCAGCATCATCGCCAGCGGCGCATAGCCCGCGTTGCCGGGCGTCAGTACCGCCCCCGTCAACGATGAAAGCGCGACGCCGCCGGCGATCGTCATCGCACCGGCCAGCCCCGACGCGCTCCCGGCCAGCGCCGGGCGCACCGACACCGCGCCGGCATGGGCACCGGGATTCGTCAGCCCGTTGCCGATGCCGACCAGCACGCACGGCCCGAACCACGCGATCGCATGCGTCGCGCCGCCGAACATCGACGCGAGGCCGATCAACGGTCCCGCGCATGCAACGATCCGCCCGCACAGGATCGTCGTGGCCAGCGCGAAGCGGCGCGCGTAACGCGCGGCCAGGAAGCTGCCGCACACGAAGCCGGCCGTGATGGTCCCCATGTAGAAGCCGATTTCCGCGGGCGGGATGCCGAACACCGTTTGCGCGGCCAGCGGCGCGCCGGCCAGGAACGCGTAGAACGAGCCGGTCGAAAACGCCATGCACAGCGCGTAGGCCCAGAAACGGCGCGCGCGCAGCAGCGCCGGATACGCGCGCAGCTGCTGCCCGAGGCTCGACGACCGGTTCGCGTGGGTTTCGACGAAATCGAACCCACACCAGACGAACAGCGCAATGCCCGCCGCGCCGAGCAGCCAGAAGCTCGCGCGCCAGCCCGCCGTCTGGTCGAGCGCGCCGCCGAGCGTCGGGCCGAGCATCGGTGCGAACGCGGCCGCCATCGCCGCATAGCCGATCCGGCTCGCCGCGTGCGCACCGCCGCCGGTATCCCTGATCGTCGCCATCGACACCGGATAGACCGACGTGATCGCCGCCTGCATCAGCCGGCATGCCAGAAACACCCGGATATCGGTCGCCATCGCACAGCCGAGCGAGCCGAGCGCGAAGATGCCGACGCCCGCCAGCACGACCGGCCGCCGCCCGAACCGGTCCGACAGCGGCCCCATCACGCACTCCAGCGACGCGGCCACCGCCGCGTAACCGCCGAGCGACAGCGCGACGAGCGCATAGTCGGCGCGCAGGTCGCGCGCGATTGCCGGCAGCGACGGCAGGAACAGGCTCAGCGGCAGCACCGAGCACGCGCACAGCAGGATCAGCGTCGCGTGTCGCGGCGACGCCCGTTCGGAAGCGATCGGCAGGTTCGGTTGCAAGCGGATGTCCTCCGCGCACGTGCCGCACGGCCGTGCGCAATGCAAAAAAAAGCCCCCGAACGAGTCGGGGGCGCAGGGATGCCGGCGCGGTGCCGCTACCGGACCCTGCGCCTGTGTACGACTACGATGAAGGTTGCTGCTTTCATGCCGGATGGCTCCTGGTTGCCTGGCTGGCCTGGTGCGATGTCGGACGATGGTAGGCGGACGATACCGGCCGCGTCAACGCCCTAACGCGCCCGCACCGACACGAACTTCCGCGCGTTGTTGCGCTGGATCAGCACCGCGATCACGCTGCCGCCGTTCGCTTCGAGCGACTGCACGTCGTCCGGCGTCTCGAGCAGCGTGTCGTTGAGCTCCAGCACGACGTCGCCCGGCTGGATGCCCGCGTGGGCTGCCGGGCCGTGCACCGCGTCCACCATCATCCCGACCGCGAGCCCGGTCGAGCGGCGCTCGTCGTCGCTCAGCGCGTGCATCGTCAGCCCGAGGCGGTCGCCGCCGTCGCCCGCACTCGCTCCCGCCCCCGGCCCCGGGCCCGGTCGTGCGGCCGCCTTCGGCGCGGCCATGCCGACGGTCGTGCCCGCGTTGCCGGCGGCCTCGTCGGCGCCCGTGATCGTCAGCCTCACCGGCGCGCGATTGCGGATCACGCGCAGCGGCGTCTTCTGGCCGGGCGGCAGCGCGGCGGCCAGGTCGTTCAGCTCGGCCGAACGGCCGATCGACTTGTCGCCCAGCTTGACGATCACGTCGCCGGGCCTCACGCCGGCCGCGGCCGCCGGCGAGCCGGGCGCCACGCCGTTGACGAGCGCGCCCGCCGGACGCGGCAGCCCGAACGCCGCGGCCAGCCCGATGCCGACATCCTGCACGTCGACGCCAAGTGCGTTGCCGGACGACGGCTCGCCCGGCTCCTGGGACTGCTGCGCCTGCGCCTGCATCTGCTTCTGCAGTTGCGCACGCACCTTTGCGGCAAACGCGATCGGAATCGCGAACGTCATGCTCGCGTAGCGGTCGGTGCCCGTATACACCTGCACCGCGATGCCGATCACGTCGCCCGCGCGATTGAATACGGGGCCGCCCGAGTTGTCGGGGTTCGGGGCGATGTCGGTTTCGAAGAACGGAAACGCGCTGCCGTCCGGCAGCCGGTGCGACGTCGCGCTGACGATGCCGGCCGTGACCGTGTTGCCCGATCCGTCCGGCGCGCCGATCGTCATCACCGGTTCGCCCGCGCGTACCTTCGCCGAATCGCCGATGCGCACGAACGGCAGTTTCGTCGCGGTAACGCGCAGCACGGCGACGTCGCTTTGCGGATCGACGGCCAGCACGGTCGCCTTGAATTCGCGGCGGTCCGTGAGCCGCACGGTCACGTCGGTCGCATCGTCGACCACGTGCGCGGAGGTGAGGATCAGGCCGTCGGCGCTGACGATGAAACCCGAGCCGCTGCCCGATACCGCACGCGGCGCCGTGTCGGGCGCCGGCGTCTGCGGGCCCTGCGCGGGAGGCGGCGCGCCGCGCCGGAAGAATGCGGCGAGCGGATCGTCGGGATCGAGGATCGTGAACGACTGGACACCGGCCTGCTGGTCCGGTGCGGCGGTCGTGACGGTCACGACCGCCGGGCCGTAGCGGTCGACGATCGCCGGAAAATCGACCGGCATCGCATAAGGCGTCGCACCCGGCCTTTGCTTCGTCGCGGGTGGCGTGGCGGATGGCGACAGGGTTCCGGAAACGGCGGCCGGCGAAGGCAGCAAACAGCCGGCAAACACGCCCCCGATCAACGCGGTGCGAAGCACGGCGCGAGCAAGCGTCTGGCGAACCACGGTGCACCTCCCCCGGGCGTCGCGGCGCCGACATGCGCGAGACGCGCAGGCGCCTGACAAGCACCGGTACACGCATCCATTTATAGTCCACGCGGCCTGTTCGAACATACGAATCGAAACCCGTATGCCGGGCGGCACGGCAGGCGCGGAGCCGCGACGGCGTTCGTTTCGAACAAAGTGTGCGGTTCGTCAATCCGCACAAGTCCGATTGCCGTGCGCGGCGGTGAGCGGTGTGTGCTGGTATGCGGAGCCGAACCCGGCGGCTGCATCCGGTCGATGTACGAAGAACAGCCCGCTGACAGCTGTGAACTTGCTGCTGCCGACCGCCGAGAAGCGGTATCGAGTCAAAGGTTGGCGGCTTCCTTCATCTGACCGCCGCGCCGCCGGCTGAGGCAACGCGCACGCACGTCACGCCCCGCCCACCCGCTCCGCGATCGCCGACAGCATCCGCAACATCGGCTCGAACGCGTCGGCCGACGTATTGCCGAAACCGAGCACCAGCCCGTTGCCTGCCGATGCCGCATCGATCGAAAAGCCCGACAGCGGGAACGGCCCGATGCCGTGGGCGCGCGCCGCGTCGACGATCGCGCGATCGCGGTAACGCGCAGGCAGCCGCAGCGCAAGATGCAGCCCGCACGGCCCGCCCTCGATCTGGTGCGGCACGCTCAGGCTGCCGTCGAGCGCGGCGAGCAGCAACCGCCGCCGGTCGCGGTACAGCCGGCGCATGCGGCCGAGATGGCGGCCGTACTCGCCCGTCTCGATGAAATCCGCCAGCGCGAGCTGCACGTGGCGCGTGCCGCCGCGCAGCATCTCCGGCAGCACCGGCCGCACCGCGGCCAGCAGCGCGTCGGGCAGTACGAGAAAACCGATGCGCAGCGCCGGAAACATCGTCTTGCTGAACGAGCCGAGATAGACGACGGGCGAATCGTCCGCGAGCCCGTGCATCGCGCCGATCGGCTCGCCGGTGTGACGGAATTCGCTGTCGTAGTCGTCCTCGATGATCCACGCACGATGCCGGCGCGCGGCATCGATCAGCGCGAGCCGGCGCGAGATCGACAGCACGGCGCCGGTCGGGAACTGGTTCGACGGCGTCGTATAGACGAGGCGCGGCGTCCGCTCGCGCCAGTCGTCCGCGTCGACGCGCAGCCCTTCCGCGTCGACCGGCATCGGCACGACGTCGAGATCGGCCGCCTGCATCGCGGTGCGCGCGCCGCGATAGCCGGGCTCCTCGACCCACACCGTATCGCCCGGGTTCGTCAGCAGCTGCGCGCACAACGAGATCGCACCCTGTGCGCCCTCCGTGATCACGATCTGCTCGGGATCGCAGCGCACGCCGCGCGTCACGGCCAGGTGGCGCGCGATCGATTCGCGCAGCGCGCGCTCGCCGAGCGGATCGCCATAACCGAGCAGGTCGCGGCCGCTGCGGCGCAGCGCACGGTCGATCGCGTGGCGCCAAGCGTCCACCGGGAAATGCGTCAGCGCGGGCACGCCCGGCCGGAAACCCTCCGTTTCGCCGGTGCCGATGCGGCTCGGGCGAATGCGGCCGAGCCGCTGCGCGACGGCCGGCGGCGCGGCACGCCGGCGCGGCGGCGCCGGCCGCGACAACCCGACGACACGCGTGCCGCGGCGGTCGGACTGCAGGAAGCCTTCGGCGACGAGCTGCTCGTAGACGGCAGCCGTCGTGTTGCGCGACACGCCGAGCGTCTCGGCCAGCGCACGCGTGCCGGGCAGCCGCGTGCCGGCCGGCATCGCACCGCCGAGAATCGCATCGCGCACGCGGCGCAGCAACTGGCGCTGCAGCGAAGGCGCGCCCGGCGTGCGCGCCAGCGGCGCGTCGAGCGGCGCGTCGAGCGGCAGCAACGGCGCGTCGCCGGAAGGCAGGATTGTCGTCATCGGAACATCTCAGCGTGAAAATGTCGGAACGTGGCGGACGGCTAGTTGTGGACGGCCGGTCGCGGACGGCCAGCGGCGCACGGCTCTTGGCTCTTGGCTCTTG
>NZ_ASSI01000192.1:0-535 GCF_000466765.1 Burkholderia sp. AU4i
GCAGCGCGCGGATCGTCAGCGTGCCGAGCGCGAGCGTGTCGCCGTCGTCGAGCAGCCGGTCGAACTGGCGGCCATCGTGCGCGAAGCCGGGGCCCGCGTTGAACAGCGTGCCGAACACGTGCTGCACGCGGCGCACGTGCGAACCGATCGCGATCCGGCCGCCGACGTGTTTCTTCAGGTACGGCGCGGCCGACAGGTGGTCGGCGTGCACGTGGGTTTCCAGCAGCCAGTGCACGTCCGCGCCGAGTTCGGCGACGCGGGCGATCAGCCGGTCGGCGCTGGCGGTGCGCGTGCGGCCGGATGTCGGGTCGTAGTCGAGCACGCTGTCGATCAGCGCGCATGCGCGGCTCGCGGTATCGAGCACGAGATAGCTGACGGTGTGGGTCGCCGGGTCGAAAAAGCCTTCGACCGACAGTGTGGTGGCATCGCTCACGGGGTGTCCTCGATCGGGTTCTGCATCTGCAATCGCGATCTGTAACTCAAGAAGCGTGCCAGCCTGCATCGCGGCACCGGCCGATCTGCCAGGGATTTGATT
>NZ_ASSI01000193.1:0-7591 GCF_000466765.1 Burkholderia sp. AU4i
CGTCGGGGCTCGGGCTCGGCATCGAGCGCGCGTGGGCATCGATCGGCGCAGCTTGCGCGGACGCGTTCACGCGGGCCGGCCTCGCATTCGACTGGCCGCAGTGCGCGCTCGGCTGCGGGCTCGCGGGCGTCAACAATGCCGCGTGGCTCGCCGCGTTTCGCGCGCAGGCGCCGCTCGGCGCGCTCGCGGTCGAGAGCGACGCGTATACGACCGTCGTCGGCGCACACGGCGGCGCGCCGGGGCTCATCGTCGCGCTCGGCACCGGCAGCATCGCGGCGGCGCTCGATGCTGCCGGCGCCTGCCGGATCGCGGGCGGCTTCGGCTTTCCGTCCGGCGACGAGGCGAGCGGTGCATGGCTCGGCGTGCGCGCGCTCGCGTATGCGCAGCAAGCGCTCGACGGACGCGTACCGCGCGATGCGTTCGCGAACGCGTTGCTCGCGGAAACGGGCGCGCAGGATCGCGACGCGCTCGTCCAGTGGTCGTGCGATGCGAACCAGACGATCTACGCGCGGCTTGCGCCGATCGTGTTCGCGCACCGTTCGCATCCGGTCGCGGGCGCGCTGATCGCGCAGGCGGGCGACGAGATCGGCAAGATGATCGACGCGCTCGATCCGCAGCAGGCGCTGCCGGTCGCGCTGTGCGGCGGCCTGGCGGACGCACTGGCTCCGGCCGTGCCGGCGCGCCATGCCGCCCGGCTGCGCGCGCCGCTCGACGATTCGGCGCACGGCGCGCTGCGCCTCGCGCTGCAGGCGCTGCGCGAGGCGGAAGGCAACTGAGCAACTGAAGGCATTCGAGGGCAGCTGAACGCGCACCGAAACCGGGCCGACGGCGGCGATCGACCGGGAACCGTCCGGCAGGCAACCGGGCGCGACGTTAGAATGGCCGTTCCGCAGAGCCCTGAGCGCCATTCTTCCGTCCCATGTACAAAGTCATCGCCACCGATCTCGACGGTACCTTGCTGAACAGCGACCACCAGCTCGATCCGTACACGATCGACACCGTCCGCCGGCTCGACCGCGACGGCCTGCAGTTCGTGATCGCCACCGGGCGCCACTACGCGGACGTCGCCGGCATTCGCGACGTGCTCGGCATCCGGCCGTACCTGATCACGTCGAACGGTGCGCGCGTGCATGCGCCGGACGACACGACGATCCACGCGCAGGACATCGATCCGGCAATCGTCCGCGGCCTCGTGCAGCCGGATATCGTCGGTGCGCACGGCCGCGTGATCGTCAACCTGTTCACCGACCAGGGCTGGCTGATCGACCGCGACGCGCCGCACCTGCTCGAATTCCACCAGGATTCGGGCTTCCGCTACGACGTGATCGACATGTCCGCGCACGACGGCACGGATATCGCGAAGGTGCTGTACATCGGCGATCCGGCCGATCTGGCGGTCGTCGCCGAGCAGATGCGCGTGCGCTTCGGCGATGCGCTGTATGTCACGTACTCGCTGCCCGACTGCCTGGAAGTGATGACCGCGAACGTGTCGAAGGGCCGCGCGCTGCGCTCGGTGCTCGCGCGGCTCGGTGTCGACACCGGCCACTGCATCGCGTTCGGCGACAACATGAACGATATCGACCTGCTCGAAACCGCCGGCCACGCGTTCATGATGAACAACGCGAACCCCGACCTGGTCGCGCGGTTGCCGCACATCCCGCGGATCGGCAACAACTTCGACGCGGGCGTCGCCCGCCACCTGCGCACGCTGTTCTCGCTCGAAGGCAACGCCGCCGCGTCCTGAGCGTCCCGCCCGGGTGGAAATGAAAAACGGGCGCCAGCGGCGCCCGTCGAAATTACCTGCCTCTATCTTCTTGGACAGCGTGAGGCTCGCTGCTCTGCTCGCTTGACCCCGTAGTGATTTATTCGCTTGTGCGAGCGGATGCCGGCAGCAGGTCGACGGCGTTGTCACGCCCCGCGACCAGCGGGTAGATGATCCCGGCGAGTGCCGCGCCGATGATCGGCGCCACCCAGAACAGCCAGAGCTGGCCGATCGCTTCGCCGCCCACGAACAGCGCAGGGCCGGTCGAGCGGGCCGGGTTCACCGACGTGTTGGTGACCGGAATCGAGATCAGGTGAATCAGCGTCAGGCAAAGGCCGATCGCGATCGGCGCGAAGCCGGCCGGTGCGCGCTTGTCGGTGGCGCCCAGGATCACGAACAGGAAGAAGCCCGTCATCACGACTTCGCAAATGAACGCCGCGCCGAGTGCGTAGTGGCCGGGCGAGCGCTCGCCGAAGCCGTTCGTCGCGAAGCCGCTGCCGACGACGTCGAAGCCCGGCTTGCCGGTCGCGATCAGGTACAGCACGAATGCGCCGAGCGTCGCGCCGACAACCTGCGCGACGATGTACGGCACGAGATCGCGTGCGGGGAAGCGGCCGGCGACCGTCAGGCCGACGCTCACCGCGGGATTCAGGTGGCAGCCCGAAATATGGCCAATTGCGAATGCCATCGTCAGCACCGTCAGGCCGAAGGCAAGTGCGACGCCGGCAAAGCCGATGCCGAGGCCCGGAAAGGCGGCGGCCAGCACGGCGCTTCCGCACCCGCCGAGCACCAGCCAGAACGTGCCGAATGCCTCTGCAGCGAGACGCTGAGAAAGATTCATGTAAGGACCTCGTTCAAGTTCAAGTGGATTGAAGGCGACCGGACGACGCGACGCATTTAAACCGTCATCCGGAATTGGTCTGGATTATAGGAAATGAATCGGGTGGGGGAGGGTCAACGATTGTTAAATTTTAATGGCTGACGAATGCCCTTATTAGAATAAGTCCGCATTCTCGATATAGTCGAATCGGTTAAAGATGGCAGCATTAATTTCGAAGGGCAGGGCGGCAGTGCGGATGGCGTAACGGATGTTGGTGTCCCGGCCGGATTCGCCGGGGCCGCATCATCAAAAGGGGAGTCGAAAAATGTCTCAATACGCGAAACTCAAGGCGCAGATCGCGGATCTGCAGGCCCAGGCGGACGATGTGCGCCGCCAGGAAGTGGCGGCAGTGATTGCCGAAGTCCAGCAAAAGATTGCCGAATATGGACTGACTGCCCAGGATCTGGGCTTCGCGGAGCGAGCGAAGCGCGGGCGCCCGCCGAAGAAGGCGCCGCTGCCGCCGAAATACCGCGATCCGAAGTCGGGCGCCACCTGGAGCGGGCGCGGCAAGCCGCCGAATTGGATCGTCGGTAAAAACCGCGATCGTTTCCTGATCGAATGATCGAAAACCCCAAACAAAAGAGCCGCATCGAGATGCGGCTCTTTTGTTTGGCGCGCCGATTGCGGCGCGCATTGGATTACAGAATATTTCTTCGCGGATTTCCGTATCAGGCGCCGGCGACGCGGCGCAATACCGGCTGGCGTGCTCCCGTGCAAAGCGATTCGTAGGTTTCGACATAACGCTGCGCCATTGCCTTCGAGCTGAAGCGCGTATCGAAACGTTCGCGGATCGCGGTGCGCGACAGGCTGTCGATCCGGTGCAGTGCGCCGACCGCGCCCTGTACGTCCTCGACGATGAAGCCCGTGACGCCGTCCTCGATCACTTCCGGCACCGAGCCGCGGTTGAATGCGACGACCGGCGTGCCGCAGGCCATCGCCTCGATCATCACGAGGCCGAACGGCTCCGGCCAGTCGATCGGGAACAGCAGCGCCTTCGCGCCGGACAGGAACGCCGGCTTCTGCGCCTCGTTGATCTCGCCGATGAATTCGACGTGCGCCTCGCCGAGCAGCGGCTCGATCACTTCCTTGAAATAGTCGGCGTCCGCCTTGTCGACCTTCGCGGCGATCTTCAGCGGCAGCCCGCTTTGCGCGGCGATCCGGATCGCGGTGTCGACGCGCTTTTCCGGGCAGATCCGGCCGAGGAACGCGAGGTATTCGGGCTTCACGCCCGGCTGCGGCGTGAGCAGCGTGTCGGGCAGCCCGTGATACACGGTGCCGGCCCACGCGGCCTGCGGCAGCGGCTTGCGCTGGTTGTTCGAGATCGACACGACCGGCGCGTCGGGAAACGCGTCGAACACCGGCTGCAGTTCCGGCAGGTCGAGGCGGCCGTGCAGCGTCGTCACGTACGGCGTGTCGAGGCGCGACATCAGCGAGAACGGCAGGTAGTCGAGGTGAAAGTGCAGCACGTCGAATTCGTGCGCGACCCGGGCGACCTGCTCGAGGAGGCGCATATGGGGCGCCATCGAATCGCGGATCGACGGATCGAGCCGCAGCGCGCGCGGCCAGGCCGCCTCGAGGCGCGCCGACGTGACGGAGTCGCCGCTGGCGAACAGCGTCACGTCGTGGCCGAGTTCGACGAGCGCCTCGGTGAGGTAGGACACGACACGCTCGGTGCCGCCGTAGAGTTTCGGCGGAACGGCTTCGTAAAGCGGCGCGATCTGGGCGATTCGCATGGGTGTTCTCCTGTTTGATCCGGGGGCACGGTGGTGCCGGTGCGGATCCCGTACAAGGTTGCGGAACTCGCCGACGCACGCGGTTGGCGGTACGTGGCCGTGCCCTGGGCGGGGTGCGCGGGGCGCCGGACGGCAAGCTGCGGGGCGGGCCGGCACGGCTCGCGCCGCCGCCCATTGGAGTCCATTATCGATATCGCCCTGAGGGGTTCGAGTGTTTTTTCAAACACTTAAGGCTTGTTACACGATGAAATACGCAAAAACCCCGAGAAAAAGGGCGCGGAATCAGGAATGGAGACAGATGCAACTATTGTTGCGTCATTGTGAAAAAGCACTATAATTTTTACCGATCCGATTGCCGGCAGCCTTGCCGGCAAGCCTTTCGTCATTGAACCGGGGCCATTGGATCCATCTCGGCCGAACCCGCGTCGGCACTTGCTTTCGCGATTGAAGCTTTCAATTCGCCTTGTCGGAAAAATTCCTACACGGTTTACAGACAAATCCTGCATGGCATACGCCACTTCGCTGATACCGGCATAAATGCCGTTTGGCCAAAATTCGCCCTGTAAGACTATAAACGAGCCGACCGAGCGCCCAGAGCGCTCCGAGCGAGCAAACGTTTTCATAACACGAATGGCCAAAGAAAGCTCTTTAACGGGGGAATCATGAGCGCTACCAGCGAAATGCTCAGTGAGATCAAAGAGGTCAACCTGTCGTACCTCCTCCTCGCGCAACGCCTGCTGCGGGAAGACAAGGCGATGGGCATGTTCCGCATGGGAATTTCCCAGGAACTGGCCGACGTGCTCGGGAACCTCACGCTCGCACAGACCGTGAAACTCGCCGCGTCCAACCAGATGCTGTGCCGCTTCCGCTTCGATGATCACGCGCTGCTGTCGTCGCTCGCCGACAAGGGCCGCAGCGATGTCGTCGCGCACGCCCACTCGGCCATCCTGATGGCCGGGCAGCAGGTCGAAGGCGTCCGCTGATCCATCACCCCGCCTTGCGTTGAGCCCCGGCGTGTCGCGCCGGCGGGCAGCGTACTGGCCATCCATCCGAATCACGTCAAGCGGACGGTTATCACCATGGCAAGCAAAAGCGTCGTGATCGAGGTGAAGGAAATCACCCTCGCCATCGAACTGATCGAACTGGGCGCCCGGCTGCAGTTGCTGGAAGCGGAGACGAGCCTGTCGCGGGATCGTCTGATCAAGCTGTACAAGGAACTGAAGGGCGTGTCGCCGCCGAAGGGGATGCTGCCGTTCTCGACCGACTGGTTCATGACGTGGCAGCCGAACATCCACTCGTCGCTGTTCTACAACATCTACCGGTTCATGCAGGACCACGGCCGCTGCGAGCCGATCCAGTCGATCGTGAAGGCGTACCGGCTCTACCAGGAGCACGTGAACCTGTCCGGCGACGAAGCCGCGCTGAGCCTCACGCGCGCGTGGACGCTCGTGCGTTTCTTCGATTCGGGGATGCTGCAGATGACCCCCTGCACGCGCTGCGGCGGCCACTTCGTCGCGCATGCGCATGATCCGCATCAAGGTTTCGTCTGCGGCCTTTGCCAGCCGCCGTCGCGTGCGGGCAAGACCCGCAAGGCCGCCGCCGCGCGCGCCGAACTGGCCGCCGCCGCGGCCTGAGCGCCGCCGGGCGGGCGCGAGCGGGCCGCGCCGGGCGGTGCGGATCGCCCGCTAATCGTCTGCGAATTGCTGGTAAACACCGTCGGGCCGCCGCCGGGCGGCCGCGAAAGTTTTCCTGCCGACTGCCGTAAACCTGTTTAACGGCGGTCTCCCCGCCGGTCATTCGTGAGGGACAGGCAGTGCTGATTATCGTGGGAACACTCGTGACGCTGTTGTCCGTCTTCGGCGGTTATGCGCTGGCAGGCGGGCATCTGGGCGCGTTGATCCAGCCCGTCGAGATCCTGATGATCGTGGGTGCCGGCGTCGGCGCATTCATCCTCGGCAACGGCGGCAAGACCATCAAGGCGACGCTGCGCGTGCTGCCGACGCTCTTCAAGGGCTCGAAATACACGAAGGATGTCTACATGGAGCTGATGGCGCTTCTTTACGTGCTGCTCGCGAAGGCACGCAAGGAAGGCACGCTCACGCTCGAGGCCGACATCGACGATCCGGAAAAGAGCCCGATCTTCACGCAATACCCGAAGATCCTCGCCGATCACCACATCGTCGAATTCCTGACCGACTACCTGCGCCTGATGGTGGGCGGCAACATGAACGCGTTCGAGATCGAGAGCCTGATGGACGAGGAGATCGAGACGCACCACGCGGAAGGCGAAGGCCCCGCGCATGCGTTGATGCGCGTCGGCGACGCGATGCCGGCATTCGGCATCGTCGCGGCCGTGATGGGCGTCGTGCACACGATGGCGTCCGCCGACAAGCCGCCCGCGGTGCTCGGCGCGATGATCGCGCAGGCGCTGGTCGGCACGTTCCTCGGGATCCTGCTGTCGTACGGGCTGATCGGGCCGCTCGCGAGCCTCGCGGAGCAGCGCGTCGCCGAGTCGACCAAGATGTTCCAGTGCATCAAGGTGACGATCCTCGCGACGCTGAACGGTTATGCGCCGGCGATCGCGGTCGAGTTCGGCCGCAAGGTGCTGTTCTCGACCGAGCGCCCGTCGTTTTCCGAGCTCGAAGAGCACGTGCGCCGCGTGAAGGCGAAGTGACGCGGAGCCCCCGATGAGCAAGAGCAAGGATCGCGCAATCGTCGTCAAGCGGGTGGCCCCGGCGAAGAAGGGGCACCACGGCGGCGCATGGAAACTCGCGTACGCGGACTTCATGACCGCGATGATGGCGTTCTTCCTGCTGATGTGGCTGCTGAGCTCGGTCACGCCGGTGCAGCTGAAGGGGATCGCCGAATACTTCAACACGCCGCTGAAGGCCGCGCTGTTCGGCAGCGGCGACCGCAGCTCGCAGGATTCCAGCATCATCAACGGCGGCGGCCGCGACCTGTCGAGCGTCGACGCCGGCACGCTGCGCCGCACCGACGGCATGACGCAGCTCGCCGAGCGTCTCGCGAAAGCGGGCGACGAGAATTCCCGGTCGCAGGCGCAGGGTGCGCAGGACCGGCTCGAGCAGGCGCGCCTGCACGACCTGCAGATCAAGCTGATGGCCGCGATCGAGGCCAACCCGACGCTGCGCCAGTTCAAGCAGCAGATCCGCATCGATTCCACGCTGATGGGGCTGCGCATCGAGATCGTCGATTCGC
>NZ_ASSI01000194.1:0-60375 GCF_000466765.1 Burkholderia sp. AU4i
GAATAAATCAGCGTTTCCCTAGGGAAAAGAAATCGGCAAAAAAACGCGCGTCATTTATCCGACGACAAACATTCAAATGCCGGTTAATTCGGTAGAGGGATGAATGGTCGCCGCCCGGGAGGCCCCGCCAGGCGGCCAAAAGCGGCACTTTCTACAGACTGGAAAGCGAAAGGCGGTCGTAATTGCCGTTTTCGGGTGTCTTTGCGCGTCTGTTCCGGTTCGATATTTCAGGCGGAAACATCCCCAAATATTTCCAAATTTCTTGTGATTATTTTTGCTTGTAACCTGCATCGCGACGTTTGAAACCCATTTAGCGACAGGGTGCGCCGGCAGCGGTGCCGGTTGCTGTTGCATCAAGTCTGGAGAAGCGCATTGCGACGTCTGATTCTGGTAGGCATGACGGTATGCGCGACGCTGCTGACGAGCGCCGTACCGGCCGAAACGGTGTTGCCCGCGACGACGTCGTGGATCGGCAATACGTTCGGCTATGGCGACGGCAGCTGGACGCAGATCGACATCCGCGCGATCGCGGTGACGCCTGAAGGCAAGGTGTATACGAATGCGCCGTGGGACGAGAGCGGCGCCGAAGCGAGCGTCTACCAGGACGGGAAGATGCTCGGCTTCGCCGGCGGCACGCACGGCTGGGGCAACCTCGGCGGCAGCGCGATCGCCGTGAACAGCAAATATGCGTACGTCGCGATCGGTGTCGGCAACGAGCGCGGCCACCTGCAGTCGCCCGGCATCTGGCCGGACAAGGGCAAGCAGTGGTTCGGCATCTCGCGCCGCACGATCGGCGACATGAAGCAGCCGGCGCCGTTCCGCGCGGCGCCGCAGGTGGCCCCGGGCGGGCGTGCCGATGCCGGCCGCGCGCGGATGGCCGCGAGCTTCATGGTGATGAACGAGGTGGCGGCGCCCGCGCGCTCGGAAACGGGCGAGCAGAAGGCGGAAGTCGGCGGCCTCGCGGCCGACGACAAGACGCTGTTCGCGACGAATCCGACGCGCGACGCGGTGGACGTGTACGACGCGGAGACGATGCAGCAGAAGGGCACGTGGAGCGCGCACGAGCCGGGCCGCATCGCGCTCGCGGGCGACGGCACGTTGTGGCTGCTCACGGACACGATCAAGGGGCCCGCGCACCTCGCGCACGTGCGCGCCGACGGCCGCAAGCTCGACGACGCCCCCGCGCTGCCGGAAGGCACCGACGCGGTGGACGTGGCAGTCGACGCGAAAGGGCGCGTGCTCGTCGCGGACAACGGGCCGCGCCAGCAGATCCTGATCTTCTCGAAAGGCGGTAAGGGTTATGCGCAGTCGGGCACGCTCGGCGAGCGCGGCGGCATCTTCGCGGGCCCGGTGCCGGGCCGGCCCGGGCCGCAGCGTTTCAACGGGCTGACGGGCGTCGGTGTCGACCGGGCGGGCAACATCTACGTGTCGATGAACGGCATCGGGCCGCGTCACGACACGATCGGGGCGGGGCTCGGCGCCGTGCTCGAAAGCTACACGCCGGACGGCAAGCTGCGCTGGCAGGTGCAGGGGCTGCTGTTCGTCGACGGCGCATGGCTCGACCCGGTGCGGCCGAACAGCGTGTACACGGGCAACAAGCGCTTCGAGCTCGACCTGTCGAAGCCGCCGGGCCAGGACTGGAAATACGTCGGCTTCCTGTCGAACCGCTTCAAGTATCCGGACGACCCCGTGTTCCATACGGACCAGTGGCCCGGCATGCCGATCGCGCGGCGCCTCGATGGCCGCACGTTCCTGTACCTGACGGACATGTACGCCGATCACCTGAAGATCTACCGCTTCGACGCGAAGCGCGACGGCGAAGTCGCGATTCCGTCCGGTTTGATCGCGGGCCGCGCGCGGCCGGTCGACAACGTGCCGAACAAGCCGCCGGGCGGCGACTGGATGTGGCGCGACGCGAACGGCAACGGCCGGCTCGATGCAGACGAGTTCGAGATCAATACCACCGGCAAGGCGAAGGCGGGCGGCTGGGGCTGGTGGGTCGACACGAAGGGCGACATCTGGCGCACGAGCGACGTGCGCGGCATCCACCGCTTCCAGTACGGCGGCGTCGACAAGGCCGGCAACCCGATCTACTCGTATGACAAGGTCACGACCTATCCGATGCCGCAGCCGTTCACGCAGATGCGCCGCTCGATCTACGACGCGCAGACGGACACGCTGTACGTGACCGGTTACACGGCCGACGCGCCGCCGCAGCCGGGCATCAACAAGGAAGTGGGCCGTGTGCTGGTCCGCTTCGACAAGTGGTCGACGGGTTCGCCGGTCGTGCGCTACCAGGTCGCGCTGCCGTGGCAGCTCGACGCGAAGCCGATCTTCGACCTGATCGGGATCACGGCCGAGGGCCGCTACCTGTTCGGGGTGGAGCCGGTCGGCAAGATCCACGTGTACGACAAGGAAACCGGCAAGGAAGTGGGCGTGATGAGCCCGGGCGCCGAGGTCGGCAAGGCATCCGGCTGGGTCGACGTGCCGTTCGGCATCAGCGCGTTCCGGCGCGAGAACGGCGAGTACCTCGTGTTCGTCGAGGAAGACGCGCGCGGCAAGGTGCTGATGTATCGCTGGAAACCGTGACGGACGACGTCACACAAGGCAGAAGCATGGACAAAGGCATACTCAAGAACGTTTCGATCAACTTCATCGGGCTGATCCTGCCGACCTTCGTGTCGCTGGTGACGGTGCCCGCATATATCCACGCGCTCGGCGTCGAACGTTATGGCGTCGTCAGCCTCGTGTGGACGCTGATCGGCTATTTCGGGATCCTCGATCTCGGGATGAGCATGGCCGCGCAGAACCACATCTCGAAGGCGCTCGCGAGCGGCAACGACGACGAAAGCGCGCGCGTGTTCTGGAGCGCGTTCTGGCTGAACCTCGGCACCGGCATCGTGGGCGGGCTGCTGATCTATTTCGGCGCGTTCATCTACACCGCTTACTTCACGAAGGTGTCGGCGGCGATGCAGCACGAGGTGTATCTCGCGCTGCCGTGGCTCGCGCTCGCGATTCCGCTGGCGAACGTGTCGTGGGTGTTCGCCGGCGCGATCAACGGCGCCGAACGCTTCGGCGTGTTCAACACGAACCAGACGATCGGCACGTTCCTGTTCCAGCTGCTGCCGCTCGGCGCCGCATGGTGGATCGCGCCGAACCTGCAGACGGTGCTCGCCGCGGCGGTCGTCGCGCGCCTGATCGCGGCGGTGATGCTCGGCCACGCCAGCATCAAGGTGCTCGGGATCCGGCGCATCGACCCGCCGCAATGGGGCACCGCGAAAGGGCTGTTCAATTTCGGCGGCTGGATGCTGATCGCGAGCACGACGAGCATGATCGCCGACACGCTCGACCGCGTGATGCTCGGCGCCGGCATGGGCGCGAAGTTCGTCACTTACTACACGGTGCCGCAGAACCTCGTCATGCGCCTGAACATGCTGCCGAACGCGCTCGTGCGCACGCTGTTCCCGCGCCTGTCGGCCGTCGGCCGCGACCATGCGGACACGCTCGCGCGCCAGTCGCTCGAATTCCTGAACGGGGTGTTCACGCCGGTCGGCATCGTCGCGATCTTCGCGCTTGCGCCGTTCCTCACGCTGTGGGTCGGCGCGGATCTCGCCGCGCATTCGGCGCCGGTCGGCCGCGTGCTGGTGATCAGCGTGTGGCTCGTCGGCCAGGCGAGCGTCACGCGCATCCTGATCCAGTCGCAGGTCAATCCGTCCCGCGCGGCCTTTGCCGGGCTCGTCCAGATGCCGTTCTTCGTCGGCGGCCTGTGGTTCGGTATCCATCACTTCGGGCTGATCGGCGCGGCGGTGGTCGTCGCGGCGCGCGCGTTCGTCGACTACGGCGTGCTGCTGTACCTGTCGGCGATCCGGATGCGCGCGATCGTGCTCGACATGCTCGCGCACCTCGCGTTCCTGCTGGCGAGCCTGTTTCTGGCGCAGGCATGGCCGGGGCTCGTCGAGTCGATCGGCATGTGCGCGGTCGTGCTGCTGCTGAACGTCGCGTGGTCGCTCACGATGACGCCGGGGCTGCGTGCGCTCGTGCGCGACCTGTTTGTCCGTCTCAATGCGAGGAGAACCGCATGAATCGCGATCTGGCGGAACACGCCTTGTTGAATCTCGCCACGGCCGATGCCGCCGCGGCCGAAGCCGGCGATGTCGCCGCACTGCGCCGGCCCGTGCCGGCCGAGCGCGCCAGCGCGCGACAACCGTCGCGCGCGCTGCGCGTGGCGATCGTCCACGACTGGCTCGTGACCTATGCGGGCGCCGAGCGCGTGCTCGAACAGATCGTCGCGTGTTTTCCCGACGCCGACCTGTTCAGCCTCGTCGACTTCCTCGACGACCGCGCGTTCGTGCGCGGCAAGCCGGTGACGACGTCGTTCATCCAGAAGCTGCCGTTCGCGCGCACCAAGTACCGCAGCTACCTGCCGCTGATGCCGCTCGCGATCGAGCAGCTCGACGTGTCGGAGTACGACCTGGTGATATCGAGCAGCCACGCGGTCGCGAAGGGCGTGCTGACGGGGCCGGACCAGATGCACATCAGCTACGTGCATTCGCCGATCCGCTATGCGTGGGACCTGCAGCACCAGTACCTGGAACAGTCGAACCTCACGCGCGGGCCGAAATCGCTGCTCGCGCGGATGATCCTGCACTACATCCGCAACTGGGATACGCGCACCGCGAACGCGGTGGACGGTTTCGTCGCGAACTCCGCGTTCATCGCGCGGCGCATCAGGAAGGTCTACCACCGCGACGCGGCGGTGATCTTCCCGCCGGTCGACGTCGACGCGTTTTCGCTGAACGCGGAGAAGGACGATTTCTACCTGACCGCGTCGCGGATGGTGCCTTACAAGAAGATCGACCTGATCGTCGAGGCGTTCTCGAAGACGCCCGAGCGCAAGCTCGTCGTGATCGGCGACGGCCCCGAGATGCAGAAGATCCGCGCGAAAGCCGGCCCGAACGTCGAGATCATGGGCTACCAGCCGTTCGCGGTACTGCACGACCGGATGCGGCGCGCGAAGGCGTTCGTGTTCGCGGCCGAGGAGGATTTCGGGATCTCGGTCGTCGAGGCGCAGGCGTGCGGCACGCCCGTGATCGCCTACGGCAAGGGCGGCGCGCTCGAAACCGTGCTCGACCCGCAGTCGAACCGGAATCCGACCGGGCTCTTCTTCGACGAACAGACGCCGCACGCGATCGTCGCGGCCGTCGACGATTTCGAGCGCGCGCCGCAGCGTTTCACGCCGGACGCATGCCGCGCGAACGCGGAGCGGTTTTCCGCCGATACGTTCCGGCGGCGCTTTCTCGACTACGTGGAAGCCGCGCTGCCCGGCTCGACCGCGCAGCGCGGTACGGCCGTCGCGCCGCTGCCGGCCGCGCGCGGCCCGGCGACGCTCGTGCTCGACCAGAGCGGCGTGCTTGGCGGCGCCGAGCTGTCGCTGCTCGAGATCATGAAGCACATGCGCGCGAACGCCGACGTGCTGCTGTTCGACGACGGCCCGTTCCGTGCGGCGCTCGACGAGATCGGCGCGCGCGTCGACGTGGTCGACCAGGGGGCGCTCGCGGGCGTGCGCAAGCAGGGCGGCGTGTCGGTCGGCGCGGTGAAGCAGCTCGTGCGGCTCGTGCGCGATGTGGCGCGGCGGGCACGCCGCGCCGAGGTGATCTACGCGAACACGCAGCGCGCGATGGTGGTCGCCGCGCTGGCCGGGCGGCTCGCGCGCAAGCCGGTGGTGTGGCATCTGCGCGACATCGTGAGCACCGACCATTTCGGCAGCAAGCAGTTGCTGGCGATCAAGTACTGCGCGCGGCTCGGCGTCACGCGCGTGATCGCGAACTCCGACGCGTCCGCGCAGGCGTTCCGCGCGCTGACGGGCTTCACGCCGCAGCACGTCGACGTCGTGTTCAACGGCATTTCGGCCGAGCCGTTCGATGCGCTGGAAGGCGTCAGCCAGGCCGCACTGCGCGCGCGGCTGGGGTTGCCCGAGCACGCATGGCTCGTCGGTTCGTTCAGCCGCCTCGCGCACTGGAAGGGGCAGCACGTGCTGCTGGAGGCCGCCGCGCGGCATCCCGACATGCACGTGGTGCTGGTTGGCGCGCCGCTGTTCGGCGAGGACGAATACGCGGCGCAGCTGCACGAATTCGTCGCCCGGCACGGGATGGACGAGCGCGTGCATTTCCTCGGGTTCCAGCGCGACGTGGCCGCGTGCATGACGGCGGTCGACGTCGTCGCGCATACGTCGATCACGCCCGAGCCGTTCGGGCGCGTGATCGTCGAGGGAATGCTCGCGCGCCGGCCGGTTGTCGCGGCCCGCGCGGGCGGCGTCGTCGAGATCATCGAGGACGGCGACAACGGGCTGCTCTGCACGCCGGGCGACGCGGCCGCGCTGGCCAGGGCGCTGGATACGCTGAAGCGCGACGGTGCGCTGCGCGAGCGGCTCGTCGCGAGCGGGCGTGCGACGGCGGTGCGCCGGTTCGGCACCGAAACCTACGTGGAACGGGTCGAGAAGATTCTCGCGGATACGGCGAAGGCCGCGAAGGCGAAAAAGCAGTAGCCGGCGCGAGCCGCCCCGGGGAACGAGCCCTCATGCGGCAATACGCTGCGTGGGGGCTTTGCTTTTCAGCGCGGGGGGCTGGTCGGGCGAGTGGCGGGCGGGTCGTTGCGGAGTGTGGCGGGCGCGTGTTTGCACGATCGCCGTTGGGGGAGCTGCGGGCGATGTGAAAGGGCGGCGCGAGAGGGAGACGCGAGAAGGCAACGCGAGAAGGCAACGCGGGAAGGCAACGCGGGAAGGCAACGCGAGAAGACAACGCGAGAAGACAACGCGAGAAGACAACGCGAGAAGACAACGCGAGAAGACGGCGCCCAGGGCACCCCCCGCAGCGAAAGCAGGCCGAGGACGGCCCAGGCGGGGCGTGGCGCGGCCCGGCGCCGGAGTCCTGCCCATCCGGTCAACCCTGCGTGCCGACGCGCTCAGGCCACGATAAAGCCCCCGCGCGGCGGGGTGCCGCGCGAGGGCTCGGGAACCCGGGCCGGCCGGATCAGGCGGCCCGTTCGGGCGCCGACGTAACGACGCGGGCGGGGCGGGTCGGCTTGAAGCTGGCCGACCACGTCATCGCGGGCCGTTCGAACATCCGGTAGAACAGGTACGCGACCGGGATCGCGACGGCCATGAACGCGAACGACGGCCAGATCGACAACTGCAGTTCGGAATGGAACAGCACCGAGCCGAGGCAGACGAACAGCGGCAGGTGAATCAGGTACAGCGAATAGCTGAAGTCGCCGAACCAGCTCAGCACGCGCAGCGGCGGCGTCGTGCGCGGCGGGCGGGCGAGCGCGCGGTACAGGAAGCACGCGAAGCCGGCCGACCAGAGCTGGAACGCGCCGTACTGGCCGAAATGGAATGCGCCGCAGCCGGCGGCCAGCAGCACGGCGGCCGCGCCGTACCACGCACGCGACGGCACGGCGGCCGCGTCGCGCGGCGACTGTGCGCGCACGTCGGCGATCCACGCGCCGATCGTCCAGGACAGCCAGTACGACGTGAAGAACTGCAGGTCGTGCCGTTCGAGCAGCCACGCCGACGCGACGTTGACGAGCGCGACCGCGGCCACGACCGCCGGCATGCCGATGCGCCGGCGTACCGCGAACAGCAGCGGGTAGATCGCGTAGAACTGCACTTCGAGCGACAGCGTCCACAGCGCGCCGTTCGACCCGTACGTGTAGCCGGCGACGCCCTGCAGCGAGAACAGGTTCACGAGGAACGCGACGAGGCCGACGTCGCGGATCTTGTGGCTGACGGGCTCGATCTGCAGGCTGACCGAGTCGAGCGCGAGCGTGAACAGCAGCGCGGCGAGCAGCACCGGGTAGATGCGCGCGAACCGGCGCATCCAGAAGTTCGGCGCGTCGAGCCGGTACGCGGGATCGGCCGCGAGCTTGAGCGCCGCGTTGCGGTGGATGCAGTAGCCGCTGATCACGAAGAAGATCGGCACGCCGGCGGAGCCCCACGCGAACGGAAAGGTCAGGTAGCCGGCGATCGCGCCCGGGTTGAGCGCATGGCCGTAAGCGTGATGGAAGCTCTGCATGCCGACCCAGACGACCTGCCGGCAGTGGAAATAGGCGACGAGCAGCGCCGCGAAGCCGCGCATCGCGTCGATCACGTGTTCCTTGTGGTCGGCGACGGGCGGCGCGGTCAGAGACGATCCGCTGAAAGCTTGCATGCGATTCGATTCCTTGCGACGGATGGACGGGAAGTTTCATCCAATCGTAATGCGCAAGAATTCGATCAATGAATAAAAAAATCTCACCGGGAAATATCGGTATTCCACATCATGGTTTTATCGCGTTCGGAAAGCGGTTCCGCGAGGCGGGTCAATTATTTACCGATTTTTTTCTGATAGTTTGAAGCTCCAGTTGATTGATGCAAGGAGCGGCAAGATGGACATGCATTGGATCGCGAGCGCTGCAGTACTGCTGGTCATGGCCGTGCTGTCGGCGTACCGCGAGGCGCTGAAGAACGAACCGATTCGCCCGGGGCTCGAACGGGGCGGCGTGCCCTATATCGAGGAATTCGAATCGTAAGAATTTGTATCTGGAAAATCGGTAATTTGTTTCTGCCTCGGCACTCGGTTCGGCAATATCGACCGGGTTGAAAGGATTATATTTTTTCCGGAATCATTGGGCAATCAGTCCATATCGATAATGAGCGGAGTCGAATTGGCAGTACCGTCGATTCTCGATATGCCGTTCGGAACACAATCGCGCCGGGTCGCTGGTCGACGCGGCGCAGTCAACGCAATCAGGATGCGAACATGTTGAAAGTCACCAAGGCCGTGTTCCCCGTTGCCGGTCTCGGCACGCGGTTCCTCCCGGCAACGAAGGCGAGCCCGAAGGAAATGCTGCCCGTCGTCGACAAGCCGCTGATCCAGTACGCGGTCGAGGAAGCGATCAACGCCGGTATCACCGAGATGATCTTCGTCACCGGGCGCAGCAAGCGCGCGATCGAGGATCACTTCGACAAGTCGTACGAGATCGAGGCCGAGCTCGAGGCGCGCGGCAAGGAAAAGCTGCTCGAGCTCGTGCGCGGCATCAAGCCGAGCCACGTCAACTGCTTCTACGTGCGCCAGCCGGAAGCGCTCGGCCTCGGCCACGCGGTGCTGTGCGCGGAGAAGCTGGTGCACGGCGAGCCGTTCGCGGTGATTCTCGCCGACGACCTGCTGCACGGCGAACAGCCGGTGCTGAAGCAGCTCGTCGACGTGTTCGACCACTATCACAGCTCGGTGATCGGGGTCGAGACGATCGCGCGCGACGACAGCCGTTCGTACGGCGTCGTCGAAGGCCGCGAATGGGAAGAAGACATCATCAAGCTGTCGGGCATCATCGAGAAGCCCGCGCCCGAGGATGCGCCGTCGAATCTCGGCGTGGTCGGCCGCTACGTGTTCATGCCGACGATTTTCGATCACCTGCGCAAGCTCAAGCCGGGCGCCGGCGGCGAGCTGCAGCTGACCGACGCGGTCCAGTCGCTGCTCGCGAACGAGCAGGTGCTCGCGTATCGCTACTACGGCACGCGCTTCGACTGCGGCAGTAAGATCGGCTATCTCAAGGCCACCGTCGAGCTCGCGCTCCAGCATCCGGAAGTGAGCCGCGAATTCGAGGCCTACCTGCGTACCTGCTTGCCCGCGCTGGCTGCTGTCGCCTAAGCAGTCTCGCGCTCCGTTGTTTCAGGTGGTGGTTGTTCCGTTGGCCCCGGCCGCTCGCGCGCCGGGGCTTTTTTGCGTATACGGGCGAGCGGATGCGTGATTCCGGTGCGCACCGTCGACGTGAGTGCGGTGGCGGGTTTGCCGCGCGAGCGTTGCCGCGTGCGGAGCCGGGCGCTCGGGCAAGCATGGGCGTCACGCCTGAAACCGGTGCCGCGGCGGGCGACGGTGCGGTCTCTGTCGCGATTCGATTGCGCGCTGCACGTCGATGTTCGGTGCCGCGGCGGTTCTGCCGGTGCCGGTCGATGACGGGGCGCCACGCCACGCTGGCCGGGTGTCGGCTTCAGGGTGTGGCCCGAATCGCGGTTTTCCCGTTCGATCGTATCGGCATCCGTGCGGCGTTCAACGTGCCGACGTGCCCGGCTGTGCGACGAACCGCCGGGCCAGCATCGCGGCGACCGGCTTCTTGAAGTCGAGCAGCCGCTTTTCGAGGTAGCGCCAGGACAGGTGCGCGAGCAGCACGGCGAGCGCGAACTGCAGCATCTCGGGCAGCGTTTCGCGGACGATTTCCGGTATTGCCCCGTGCGCGAAGTGCGCGGGCAGCACGCCGAAGCGCGTCGGAATCAGGTTGTGGAACAGGTAGAAGCCGTAGCTGATCGTGCCGAGATAAACGAGCGGCGCCCAGTCGAGCAGCGCCACGACCGGATGCTCGGGTTCGCTGACGATCCACAGCAGCAGCGCGCCGAGCGACGCGGACAGGCCGAGATCCGCGAGCCCCGCGATCGTGTCGGGGAGTGCCGTGCATGCGGGCAGCACGAGGAAGAACACGACGCCTGCCGCGCCGAGCCAACCGGGCGGCACGCGGCGCACGGCGGCCGCGCCGCGTCTGGCAAGCGCCATCGCGCCGACGCCGCCGAGCGCGATCAGCGCGAAATTCCACGGGGAAAATGCGTAGATCAGCACCGGCGACGCGTCGCACAGGTAGAGCGCGAGATGCGCGAGCGCGCACAGCACGACGGCCGCGATGCCGAGCGCGACGTGTCGCGCGGCCGGCACCGCGAGCAGCGCGAGCGGCGCGATCAGATAGAACTGCTGTTCAACCGCGAGGCTCCAGAAGTGCGACGTGGAGCCCGGCCAGCCGTCCTTCACGACGCCGATCCAGTAATTCGACAGGAACACCGCGTGCCACGCGAGCCCGAGATTGACGCCGCGCTGGTAGAACAGCGCGTGCGCGATCGCGAGCGCGGCGAGCAGCAGGTAATAGACGGGAAAGATCCGCAGCGCGCGCTTCGCGAGGAACAGCGCGAGCGCATGGCGGCGCGTCATGGCGCCGCATTCGACCGCCTGGCGATTGCGATGCAGCTCGCCGACGATCAGGAATCCGCTGATGAGGAAAAACGTCCACACACCAAGCTTGCCGACGTCGACGGCAAGGACGTGGCCCTTGTGGGACAGGAAAACGAGGATGACGGCGAGGGCTCGCAGGCCGTCGAGTCCTTTGACGTATCGGGCTTCGCGCATGGAGGCATCCGGGCATTGAGCGAGCCCAGTATAGGTGCGCAAATATCGAACGTAATTCGCGTTCGGATGCATACGTGAAGGCGTTTTTTGATGCTGGAGCGTCGATGAAATCGCCCGCATGCAAAAAAACCTGCGGGAAACCCCGCGAAAACGCACAAAAGTACTGCACGAAGCGTCACGGCGCTTGTAGAATCCGGCGTTGAAGCGCGCGCGTTGCACGCTTCGTGTATCCAACGACCACACCTGGTAGGAGAAACATGGCGACTTCCGCAAAAAAGGTGGCCAAGAAGGCTGCCGCACCCGCCACCAAGAAAGTGGCTGCCAAAAAGGCTGCGCCCGCGAAGAAAGTAGTGGCAAAGAAGGTTGTCGCGAAGGCGGCACCGGCCGCTCCGACGCCGCTGAAGGACAAGTTCACGAAGGCATCGCTCGCAACGCACATCGCTGAGCGCGCGGCTGTCGAAGTGAAGGCGGTCAAGGCAGTGCTCGTCGCACTCGAGAACGTCGTGCTCGGCTCGGTCCACAAGAAGGGCGCGGGCGAGTTCACGCTGCCGGGTCTGCTGAAGATCACGGCACAAGTCGTGCCGGCGAAGAAGAAGCGCTTCGGCAAGGATCCGTTCACGGGCGAAGAGCGTTGGTTCCCGGCGAAGCCGGCCAGCGTGCGCGTGAAGGCACGTGCGCTGAAGAAGCTGAAGGACGCGGCAGCGTAATGCCGCGCGGCGGCTGCCGAATGCATTCGGCAGCCGTTGCGATGTCCCGAGATCCCCGTACGCGAAAGCGTGCGGGGATTTTTATTGCGCTGCGCAAAGCGCGCGGCCGCGAAGACGTGCGGAAGCGAAATGGCGGAAAGTCCGGTTCGACGCGTGATGCACGCTCGACGACGTGTCGTGCATGCGCGATGACGAACGGCAATCCACTCACAGAAGCTCGCGCTCGCCGCGCCGGTTGCGCCTGTTGCGTACGCTTCGCGAGACACACGCATCGTGACTGAAACCATTCCCGACGAAATCGCGGCGCAGGTCGCCGCCGCATGCGACACGATCGAGCGGCATCTCGGCGCGACGCTGAACGCGATCCACCTGTTCGGCTCCGCGCTCGACGGCGGACTGAAACCGCGCAGCGACATCGACCTGCTGGCGACGGTGTCGGCCCGGCCCGACGAGCCGACGCGGCGTGCGCTGATGCTCGGCCTGCTCGCCGTGTCGGCGCCGCCCGGCCGCGCAGGCGGCATGCGCGCGCTGGAAGTGACCGTCGTCGCGCACGACGAAATCGTGCCGTGGCGTCATCCGGCGCGGCGCGAACTGCAGTTTGGCGAGTGGCTGCGCCACGATCTCGAAGCCGGCATCGTCGAGCCGGCGCTCGTCGATCACGATCTGGCGATCCTGTTGACGAAGGTGCGGCAGCACAGTGTCGCGCTGGCCGGCCCGCCGGCTGCTGCGTTGCTCGAGCCGGTGCCCGCGGGGGATTTTGTCGCCGCGTTGCTGGCGACCGTCGCGCAGTGGCATGCCGAACCGGGCTGGCGCGGCGACGAGTGCAACGTGGTGCTCGCGCTCGCGCGCATCTGGTACAGCGCCGCGACCGGCAGGATCGCGCCCAAGGACGTCGCCGCGACATGGGCGCTGGCGCGTCTGCCGGAAACGTACCGTCCGGTTGTGGCGGCGGCGCGCGCCGCCTATCTCGGCGAAGAGGAAGACACGGCGATCCTGTCGGGCGAACCCCTCGCCGCATTCATCGGTTACGCGCGGCGAACGGTCGAATCGATGCTGTCGACGTCGCCGCAGATGCCGCGAACGTAGCCGGCTTGCGGGCGAGGCCGACGAGGAGCACGGGCGTTTGCAACGCTGTCGCATGCGCATGCCGTCGAGCCGGACGCCTGTCTGGCAACCCGGCGCATCACTCGCACGCGCTTATGCGACAGGCATCGTCAGCCGGCCGTACCGGCAAAGGCGGCTTTCAGCGCGGCGTCGTCGAGCTTGACCATCTGCATCATCGCGGCGGCCACGCGCGTGGCCTTGACGGTGTCGCGGTCGGACATCATCGGGATCAGCGCTTCCGGAACGATCTGCCACGAGACGCCGTAGCGGTCTCGCAGCCAGCCGCAAGCGTCGGCCGTGCCGCCGTTGTCGAGCAGGGCGTTCCAGTAGCGGTCGAGTTCCGCCTGGTCGGCGCAGCTGACCAGCAGCGAGATCGCGTGGTTGAACGTGTCGGTGCGCGGGTGGCTCATCGCGAAGAACGGCTGCCCGAACAGCTCGAACTCGACCATGCGTGTGCCGTCGGTGCCGGGCACCGCCGTGACGCGCACGATGCGCGAATCCGGAAAGATGCCTGCATAGAAGGCCGCTGCTTCTTCGGCTTCCGTCGAATACCAGAGGAAAGGCGTGATCTTCTGAATCGTCATGACGAGTCTCCTGTCTGTATGGGGCAGCGGCAAACCGTGTGCCGCCATCCACACGACGGGCGACGGTTGCCGAAATCGACACGCTGCGGCACATCGCGATCGCACCGGACGAGCGGCGCCGGCAATGCGGATGGTAGCCGCTCGGCGGACGGATGGCGACCGGCGCGACGATCCGCAAACGGCGTTCCCGGCGCTTTACGGCCGCCAGGCGCCGCTGAGGGCCGGTCGGCGTGCGCGTGGGTTCGGGTTCGGGCCGCCGGCCCGTGCGCGGGCTGCCGGTGCATCGGAGACGGACGAAAAAAAACCAGCCGCGGCCGAAACCGGGCTGGCTTTCCAGGTCGGCGGCAAGGCGTCGGAGACGCCGTGCATGCCGGATACTTCGTTTTTAGAACTTGTGGCGCAGGCCGAGTGCGACCAGCTCTTGCGAGCTCTTGCCGGCGATACCGTACGAGCCGATCGACGCTTGCGCATCGGTGCCGTCCGCGTTCTTGCCGCTTGCGTGCTGATACGCGCCAACCAGGTAGACGTCCGTGCGCTTCGACAGCGAGTAATCGGCGCCCAGCGAAACCTGATGGTACTTGCCGTTGTTGTCGCCGTTGCCCTTCGTGTAGATGTAGCCGAGGCCGAGCAGCAGCGGTGCCGATGCCTGATACGTGACGAACGCGCGACCCGTGTTGTACTTCTGGTTCGTGCCGAACGCCGAGTTGCCGTCTGCCTTGTATTGCGCGTTGCTGTAACCGGCGCCGACCGTCACCGGGCCGAATGCGTACTGGCCAGCCACTTGCGCGATGCCGATCGACGTCGACGACGTGAACGCGTTGTTGATGAAGGTCGTGCCCGAATCGCCGTCGAAGATCGCGTCCGACGAGCCAGCCCAGCCGCTACGCGTGCCGTTGGTGCTGAGTGCCGATGCGTTGTTCGCGTGGAAGTAGCCGGCAGCCAGGCCGAGCGGGCCGTTGTTGTACGCTGCTGCTGCTGCCCACGTCTGGCCCTTGCCGGTCGAACCTGCAACACCGCCGAATGCGTACATCGCTTCGACCTGCAGGCCTGCCCAGACCGGCGACGTGTACTTCACTGCGTTGCTGACGCGCAGGCTGTTGTCGTTGTTGTCGACGTCGCCCGGCGTGGCGAACACGCTGCCGAAATAGTTGTCAGCCGTGACTGCCTGGACCAGGTCGACGAGCGGGTCATACTGACGGCCGAGCGTGACCGTACCGTACTGGTCGCTCTGCAGGCCGACGAATGCCTGGCGGCCGAACATGCGGCCACCCTGGCCCAGTGCGCCCGATGCCGAGTTGAAGCCGTTTTCCAACTGGAAGATCGCCTTCAGGCCGCCACCGAGGTCCTCGGAACCCTTCAGGCCGAAACGGCTGCCTTGCAGGTTGCCGCTACCCATCGACCACGAATTGTTGCCTTGACCTGCGTTACCGTGAACATAGGTGATCGACGTGTCGATCACGCCGTACAGCGTCACGCTCGACTGTGCCTGAGCAGCGCCGGCGGCGCCCAGCAGGGCGAGCGAGAGGGTCGAGAGAGCAAGTTTCTTCATCGTTGAGTTTCTCCACGCAAGTGATTCATCGTTATTTGTTGCGGATTGGAGAATAGCTCAGTGCCATAGACGCAAGAAAGCCTAAAAAATAAAGTGTCTCGAAAAGGTAACAGCGCGAAAAAGTCCATATATATCAAGCACATCAACGACTGTTCCCATTTTTGAAATAGTTGACAATTGCTGCGGCGCGATTGTTTCAAAAGTTGATGCGCATTGCGGCAGACAGCCTGTTTCGGCCCGTTGGCGGACAGAAATGGAGGCATGCAAACGTTTGCGGTTGCGACAACGAAGCCGAGGCGTGCAAAGAACGCATCAACGTCGCGCGAACGCGCGGCGGACTACGTGGTTGCAGGAAGGCAGACGGGCGTGCGGAGTCGCGCCGCGACGTTGCTAACAGCGTGAATCAGTCGTCGCGCATGCGATCGACGGGCCGGTCGGCTTGAGCGGGCGCGGCCGGTGCGGTACCGGCGAGACGATGCGCGTTGCCGCGGGCCGCCGCGAATTCCGCGCCGAGCAGCAGCACGATCGCGGAGAAGTACAGCCACATCAGCAGGACCGCGAACGATCCGGCCGCGCCGAATGCACTGGCGGTGCCCGCGTGCGCGAGGTACAGCGCGAACAGTTTCTTGCCGCCCGAGAACAGGATCGCGGACACGATGCCGCCGATCGCGGCGTCGCGCCACGCGACGCGCGCATCGGGCAGGAACTTCATCAGCGATGCGAACGCGCCCGCGAGCACGGCGATGCCGACGAAGAACTGCACGAGGTTCGTGACGATCACGTACGGCGAATTGCCCAGCAGCCAGGTGCCGACGAACGTGATCGCGGTGTCGAGCACGAGCGACACGATCAGCAGGAACGCGACACCGAGCACGAGCCCGAACGAGATCAGCCGCACGCGCACGAGCCCGAGCATGCTCGACCAGCGGTTCTCGGTGGCCGGCCAGATCACGCTGAGCGCGGCGCTGAGCGACGCGAAGGTGGCCGACGCGCCGATGGCCAGCGCGGCGAACGAGATCAGGGTGGCGAGCCCGCCGCGCTGGCCCGCGCGGTGCGCGTTCTGCACGATCGTCTGGATGCTGGCCGCCGCGTCGTCGCCGATCAGCTGGTGCGCCTGTTCGAACACCTGGCCGCGCGCGGCGTCGTCGCCGTAGAACCAGCCGGCCACGGCAATCACCATCACGAGCATCGGCGCGAGCGAGAACGCGGAGAAGAATGCAATGCCAGCGGCCATCGCGGAGCAACGGTCGGCCGAGAAGCGCTTGAACGCCGTGAGGGCCCAGTTGGCCTGTTGTTGCGCGAGACGGGTGGCTTCGGAGGTGATCTGTCGTTTCATGACGGTTCGGTGGCGCGCGGAACGCGGGTCATCGTTGGTAATCAGACAATTCAGTATTGATCCGAAGATTCGAACATAGTTGCGCGAACTGTCTATAATTCCTTTCAGTTTCCTCACCCCCACAATAACGCCGAGACCAGCCATGCTCCAAATGTCCCGGCGCCAGTTCCTGAAGGTGACGGCTACGTCGCTTGCCGGATCGAGTCTAGCCCTGATGGGCTTCTCTCCGTCCGAAGCGCTCGCCGAAGTCCGACAGTACAAGCTGGCGCGCACCGTCGAAACGCGCAACACCTGTCCATACTGTTCAGTGGGTTGCGGCATCCTGATGTACAGCCTCGGAGACGGCGCGAAGAACGCGCAGCCGAGCATCATCCACATCGAAGGCGATCCCGACCATCCCGTCAATCGCGGCACGCTGTGCCCGAAGGGCGCGAGCCTGATCGACTTCATCCACAGCCCGAACCGCCTGACGCACCCCGAGTATCGCGCGCCCGGCTCGGACAAGTGGGAACCGATCTCGTGGAACGACGCGCTCGACCGGATCGCGAAGCTGATGAAGGCCGACCGCGACGCGAACTTCGTCGAGACGGCAGAGGACGGCGCGAAGGTCAACCGCTGGCTGACGACCGGCATGCTGGCCGCGTCGGCGGGCAGCAACGAGGTCGGCTACCTGACGCACAAGACGGTCCGCAGTCTCGGGATGCTCGCATTCGACAATCAGGCGCGTGTCTGACATGGCCCGACGGTGGCAGGTCTTGCCCCGACGTTTGGCCGTGGAGCGATGACGAACCATTGGGTCGACATCAAGAACGCGGACGTGATTCTCGTGATGGGCGGCAATGCAGCCGAGGCCCATCCGTGCGGTTTCAAATGGGTAACGGAGGCGAAAGCGCACCGCAAGGCGCGGCTGATTGTCGTCGACCCGCGCTTTACGCGTACGGCCTCGGTGGCCGACTACTACGCGCCGATCCGCACCGGCACCGACATCGTCTTCCTGGGCGGTGTGATCAACTATCTGCTGACGAACGACAAGATCCAGCATGAGTACGTGAAGAACTACACGGACTTCTCGTTCATCGTGCGCGAGGATTTCGCGTTCAACGACGGCATCTATTCCGGCTACGACGCGGAGAAACACGCGTACCCGGACAAATCGAGCTGGGACTACGAGCGCGGCGACGACGGCTTCGTGAAGGTCGACCCGACGCTGCAGCACCCGCGTTGCGTGTACAACCTGCTGAAGCAGCATTACGCGCGCTATACGCCGGACATGGTCCAGCAGGTCTGCGGCACGCCGAAGGAGAAGTTCCTGAAGGTGTGCGAGATGCTCGCGACCACCGCCGTTCCCGGCCGCGCCGGCACGGTGCTGTACGCGCTCGGCTGGACGCACCACTCGATCGGCGCGCAGATCATCCGCACCGGCGCGATGGTGCAGCTGCTGCTCGGCAACATCGGCATCGCCGGCGGCGGGATGAACGCGCTGCGCGGCCACTCGAACATCCAGGGGTTGACCGACCTCGGGCTGATGTCGAACCTGCTGCCGGGCTACATGACGCTGCCGATGCAGGCCGAGCAGGATTTCGACGGCTACATCAAGAAGCGCGTGCAGCAGCCGCTGCGGCCGAACCAGCTGAGCTACTGGAAGAACTACAAGGCGTTCCACGTCAGCTTCATGAAGTCCTGGTGGGGCGACGCGGCGACCGCCGAGAACAACTGGGCCTACGACTACCTGCCGAAGCTGGACAAGCAGTACGACCTGCTGCAGGCGATCGAGCTGATGAATGCCGGCAAGATGAACGGCTACATCTGCCAGGGCTTCAACCCGCTCGCGGCGGCGCCGTCGAAGGTGAAGACGGCGGCAGGGCTCGCGAAGCTCAAGTGGCTCGTGATCATGGATCCGCTCGCGACCGAGACGTCCGAGTTCTGGAAGCATCACGGCGACTACAACGACGTCGATGCGTCGAAGATCCAGACCGAGGTGTTCCGTCTGCCCACCACGTGTTTTGCGGAGGAAAACGGTTCGCTCGTGAGTTCGAGCCGCGTGCTGCAATGGCACTGGAAGGGCGCGGAGCCGCCGGGCGAAGCGCGCAGCGACCTCGAGATCATGTCGGGGCTGTTCCTGCGCATGCGCAAGATGTACCAGACGGACGGCGGCAAGTATCCGGATCCGATCGTCAACCTGACCTGGCCGTACGCGAACCCGGAAAGCCCGACGCCCGAAGAACTCGCGATGGAATTCAACGGGAAGGCGCTCGCCGACCAGCCCGATCCGAAGGATCCGGCCAAGACGCTCGTGAAGAAAGGCGAGCAGTTGGCCGCGTTCGCGCAGCTGAAGGACGACGGCACGACCGCGAGCGGCTGCTGGATCTTCTGCGGAGCCTGGACGCAGGCCGGCAACCAGATGGGGCGGCGCGACAACTCCGATCCGACCGGCATCGGCCAGACGCTGAACTGGGCGTGGGCCTGGCCGGCGAACCGGCGGATCCTGTACAACCGCGCATCGTGCGACGTGAGCGGCAAGCCGTTCGACCCGACCCGCAAGCTGATCGGCTGGAACGGCAGCGCGTGGAAGGGCGCCGACATCCCCGATTTCAAGGCGGACGAACCACCCGAAAACGGGATGGGGCCGTTCATCATGAATCCGGAAGGTGTCGCGCGCTTCTTCGCGCGTGCGGGGATGAACGAAGGCCCGTTCCCCGAGCACTACGAGCCGTTCGAAACGCCGATCGGCACGAACCCGCTGCACCCGAACAACCCGCTGGCGCTGAACAACCCGGCCGCCCGCGTGTTCCCGGACGATCGGGCGTCGTTCGGCCAGGCACCGGAGTTCCCGCACGCGGCGACCACGTACCGGCTGACCGAGCATTTCCACTACTGGACCAAGCATGCGCGGCTGAACGCGATCATCCAGCCCGAGCAATTCGTCGAGATCGGCGAAGACCTCGCGAAGGAAGTCGGCGTCGTGCATGGCGATCGCGTGAAGGTGTCGTCCAAGCGCGGCTACATCATCGCGGTCGCCCTCGTCACGAAGCGAATCAAGCCGCTGATGGTCGACGGCAAGAAGGTCCAGACGGTCGGTGTCCCGTTGCACTGGGGCTTCAAGGGTGTGGCGAAGCCCGGCTATCTCGCGAATACCCTGACTCCGTCCGTGGGTGACGGCAACTCCTATACACCGGAATTCAAGTCGTTCCTGGTGAAGGTCGAAAAGGCGTAAGGGGAAAGAGATGGCATTGCAATCGCTGGATATCAAGCGCGTCTCGGCCACCACGACGCCACCGCCCACGGTGCGCGAACCGGTGACCGGGAGCGTCGCGAAGCTGATCGACGTATCGAAGTGCATCGGCTGCAAGGCATGCCAGACGGCATGCATGGAGTGGAACGACCTGCGCGACGAAGTCGGCACCAACGTCGGCGTGTACGACAACCCGGCCGACCTCTCCGAGCATTCGTGGACGGTGATGCGGTTCGCCGAATACGAGAACCCGGCGGGCGACCTCGAGTGGCTGATCCGCAAGGACGGCTGCATGCACTGCGAGGATCCGGGCTGCCTGAAGGCGTGCCCGTCGCCGGGCGCGATCGTGCAGTACAACAACGGGATCGTCGATTTCCACGAGGAGAACTGCATCGGTTGCGGCTATTGCGTGACCGGTTGCCCGTTCAACGTTCCGCGGATCTCGAAGAAGGATCATCGCGCGTACAAGTGCACGCTCTGTTCCGACCGCGTCGCGGTCGGCCAGGAACCGGCCTGCGTGAAGACCTGCCCGACGGGCGCGATCGTGTTCGGCACCAAGGAGGACATGAAGCAGCACGCGGCCGAGCGGATCGAGGACCTGAAGGAGCGCGGCTTCGAGCATGCGGGGCTGTACGACCCGCAGGGCGTCGGCGGCACGCACGTGATGTACGTGCTGCACCATGCCGATAAACCGTCGCTGTACCACGGGCTGCCCGACAACCCGTCGATCAGCCCGATGGTGAAGCTGTGGAAGGGCATTGCGAAACCGCTCGCGGTCGCGGGCCTCGCGCTGACCGCGCTGGCCGGGTTTTTCCACTACACGCGGGTCGGTCCGAACGAGGTCACCGACGACGAGGAAGCCGCCGCCCGCGACGAGGCGCGACGCATCAAGGAGGACGCGAAATGAACCACGACGACCCCAACCTGATCGTCCGCTACACGCCGAACGAGCGCACGAACCACTGGATCACCGCGATCACGTTCGTGCTGCTCGCGTTGTCCGGGCTCGCGCTGTTTCATCCGTCGATGTTCTGGCTGACCGCGCTGTTCGGCGGCGGCCAGTGGACGCGGATCCTGCATCCGTTCGTCGGCCTCGTGATGTTCGTGTCGTTCGCGATCCTGGTCGTGCGCTTCTGGCACCACAACGCGCTCGATGCGGACGATCGCCAATGGCTGAAGCAGATCGGCGACGTGCTGACCAACCAGGAAGACAAGCTGCCGCCCGTCGGGCGCTATAACGCCGGGCAGAAGCTGCTATTCTTCACGCTGGTGGCGTGCCTGTTGCTGCTCCTGCTGTCGGGAGTCGTGATCTGGCGGCGTTACTTCTCGTTCTACTTCCCGATCGGGGTGATCCGCGCGGCCGCTGTCGTGCATGCCGTGGCGGCCTTCGTGCTGATCGCGAGCATCATCGTGCACATTTACGCGGCGTTGTGGGTGAAGGGCTCGATCGGCGCGATGGTGCGCGGTACCGTCACGCTGGGCTGGGCTCGCAAGCATCACCCGAAGTGGTTCCGTGAAAGCGTGAAATAACGCACCGGAGCGGGGCGGCTCGCCAGTTGCGGCGGGCCGTTCCGCCAACCGCCGGAATCGCCCGAAAGCGCCGATGCGTCGGCGCTTGTTTGGGGTCTGTTTGCGCATGGAACGCGCATGCGAATGCCCGAAATCGCTCGTCCCCCAAGGGGACTTCCTGCGGGGCGTAGGGCAAGAAGTGAGGAGCGCCGTTTGGCCGAGCCAAACAAGCGACGAGCGACGCCGCCATACGGGCGATTTCGGGCATTCCCGTGGCATGTATTTTTTAAATTTGGGGTTGCCACGAGAACGGCCGCTCGCCGCGTTGCGCTCCTTGCGAATACGTCAGTATGCGCGGCGTCGCGCGCCTCGCGAGCGGCCGTTCTCGTGGCAACGCATGCGCGTTCCATGCGCAAACAGACCCCTTGGAAGACATTTTTGTGACACAACGCATCCTCGAACCGACCGAGATCTCGACACTCGATCATTCGGCCATCCCGCGCTTTCGCCTGCCGGAGCGCGCCACCGCGTTCTCGGCGCGCGCCGCGCGGCTGCGCAAGCTGGCCGACCTGAACCCGATCAGCGGCTACCTGCGGCTGATGGCCACCGTCGCCGATGCGCAGCACGCGACGCTGCAGGCGCTGGAACTGCCGCTGCCGTCGAAGGAAGCGATCGCGCTTGCACAGCAGCATTCGATGCCGCTCATACCGGCGCTCGACGGCGAGCGCAACCCGCAATGGCGTGCCGTGCTGTACGAACTGCTCGACCGCGTCGAAGGCGCCGGGCTCGTCAACCCGCAGCTCGCGAAGCTGCTCGACCGGCTGCGCCTGATGGCGCCCGCCGAACTCGACGCGCAAGCCGACGCGATCCTCGCGCTGCGCTTCGCCGAAGTCGATCCGGCCACCGCGCCGTTCCTGATGGCCGCGCTGCAGGTCGTCTGGACGGATCTCGCAAGCTGCGTTGCGCCGGCCGACGTCCCGTATCTCGACCAGCCGGGGCTGTGCCCCGTGTGCGGCACGCACCCGGTCGCGAGCGTCGTGCGGGTCGGCGGGCAGTACCAGGGCTACCGTTTCCTGCAATGCGGGCTGTGCACGACCGAGTGGCACATGGTGCGCACGAAGTGCTCGCACTGCGATTCGACGAAAGGCATCGCGTATCACGGGATCGAGGGCGGCAGCGAAGCCGTCAAGGCCGAATCGTGCGACGAGTGCAAGACCTATCGCAAGATCGGTTACCAGGACAAGGACTACGAGTTCGAGCCGCTGGCGGACGATCTCGCGAGCCTCACGCTCGACCTGCTGATGAACGAGGCCGGTTACCAGCGCAGTTCGCCGAACCCGCTGCTGTGGCCGGACGTCGCGCAGGAAGCGGATTGACGACGTCGGCCGGGGCGGCGCGCGAGCGCCGGCGCCGGCCGACTGCGAAGCATGAGACTGGAGCCACCACGACGTGACCGAACCCGGTTTGAATGAACTGAATGCCGTGCTGGCGCGTGTGCCGTCGGTCGAGCGCGTGCTGACGTCGGCACCGCTGCAACCGCTGCTCGCCGACTACGGCCGCACGCGCGTGCTGAACGCCGTGCGCGCGGAGCTCGAACGCTGGCGTACCGCCGCGCAGCACGATCCGGCGGGCGCCGAACCGCTCGACGAACCGCGCATCGCCGCGGCCGTCGCGCGCGCGCTGGCTGCGCAGAGCGCGGGCGCGGTGCGCACCGTGTTCAACCTGACGGGCACCGTGCTGCACACGAACCTCGGGCGCGCGCTGTTGCCCGACGACGCGGTGCGCGCGGTGGTCGACGCGCTCACGCGCCCCGTCAACCTCGAATTCGACCTCGCGACGGGCCGCCGCGGCGATCGCGACGACCTGATCGACGATCTGCTGTGCGAACTGACGGGCGCGGAAGCCGCGACCGTCGTCAACAACAACGCGGCGGCCGTGCTGCTGGCGCTGTCGGCGCTGGCGACGAAGCGGGAAGTCGTCGTGTCGCGCGGCGAGCTGGTCGAGATCGGCGGCGCATTCCGCATCCCCGACATCATGAGCCGCGCGGGCGCCAGGCTGCGCGAAGTCGGCACGACCAACCGCACCCATCTGCGCGACTACGCGGAGGCAATCGGCCCGCGCACCGCGCTGCTGATGAAGGTGCACTGCAGCAACTACGCGATCAGCGGCTTCACGAAGGAGACGTCGCTCGCCGAACTCGCGCCGCTCGCGCGCGAGCACGGGCTGCCGGTCGCCGTCGATCTCGGCAGCGGCACGCTCGCCGACCTGACGCAATGGGGCCTGCCGCACGAGACGACCGTGCAGGAAACCGTCGCCGCCGGCGCAAACGTTGTCACGTTCAGCGGCGACAAGCTGCTTGGCGGGCCGCAGGCCGGCCTGATCGTCGGCGATCGCGCGCTGATCGCGAAGATCAAGAAACATCCGCTCAAGCGCGCGCTGCGCGTCGGCAAGCTGACGCTCGCGGCGCTCGAACCCGTGCTGCGCCTCTACCAGTCCCCCGAGTTCCTGCGCGACCGGCTCACGACACTGCGCCTGCTGACGCGCCCGCACGGCGAGATCGCCGAGGCCGCCGAACGCGTGCGTCCGGCGCTGCAGGCCGCGCTCGGCGGCGGTTTCGACGTAGCGGTCGAGCCGATGTTCAGCCAGATCGGCAGCGGTGCGCTGCCGGTCGACCAGCTGCCGAGCGCCGGGCTCGTCGTGCGCACGGCGGACGGCAAGCGCGGCGGCCGCGCGCTCGCGCAGCTCGAGAAGCGGCTGCGCGAATGGCCGCGCCCGGTGATCGGCCGCGTGGCCGACAACGCGCTGCGGCTCGACCTGCGCTGCCTCGAAGCGGCCGACGAGGCGGCGTTCGTCGCGCAATGCGTGCCGCTCGCGGGGCCCGCTGCATGATCGTCGGTACCGCCGGACACATCGACCACGGCAAGACGACGCTGGTGCGCGCGCTGACGGGCGTCGATACCGACCGCCTGAAGGAGGAGAAGGCGCGCGGCATCTCGATCGAACTCGGTTATGCGTATACGCCGCTCGACAACGGCGACGTGCTCGGCCTGATCGACGTGCCGGGCCACGAGAAGCTGATTCACACGATGGCGGCCGGCGCATGCGGGATCGACTTCGCGCTGCTCGTGATTGCCGCCGACGATGGCGTGATGCCGCAGACGCGCGAGCATCTCGCGATCCTGCAACTGCTCGGCGTCGCGCATGGCGCCGTCGCGCTGACGAAGTGCGATCGCGTCGACGCCGCGCGCGTGGCCGAGGTGCGCGACGAGATCGCCGCATGGCTGAACGATTCGACGCTGGCCGGCGTGCCGATCTTCGAAACGCAGGCGACGGCCGTGGACGATCCAGGTGTCGCCGCGTTGAAGCGTCATCTGGCGGACGCGGCGATCGCGTGGCGCGCACGCCGCGACGACGGGCTGTTCCGGCTCGCGGTCGATCGTGTGTTTACGCTCTCGGGGCAGGGCACCGTCGTGACGGGCACCGCGTTCGCGGGCCGCGTCGCGACCGGCGATACGCTCGCGATCGTGCGCGCGGGCGGCGCGGCGCGCGTGCGCAGCATCCATGCGCAGAACCGGCCGGTCGATGCCGGCCGCGCGGGCGAGCGTTGCGCACTGAACCTGGCCGGGGTCGACAAGGCCGATGTCGAGCGCGGCGATACCGTGGCCGATGCGCGGCTCGTTGCGACGTCGCCGCGTCTCGACGTCGAACTGACGTTGCTCGCGGATGCGGGGCTGACGCTTACGCACTGGGCACCGCTGCACGTGCATCTCGGCACGCTGCATCGCGTCGCGCATGTCGCGCTGCTCGACGGCGATACGCTTGCGGCCGGCCAGCGGATGCGCGTGCAACTGGTATTCGACGAGCCGGTGTTTGCGTTGCCGGGCGATCGGTTCATCGTCCGCAATCCGCAGGCGACGCGCACGGTCGGCGGCGGCCGCGTGCTCGACCCGTTCGGGCCGGCGCGCAAGCGTCGCACGCCGCAGCGCCGCGCGTGGCTCGACGCGCTTGCCGAATGGCTTGACGCCGGGCGTCTCGATGCGCTGCTCGCGCAGGCGCCGCTCGGTGTCCCGCGCGCGATGCTCACGCATCTGACGGGTTTTGCGCCGAACGCGCTGGTTTTGCCGGATGACGCGCTGGCGATCGGGCAGCGCGACGCCGCGTCGAATGACGGAACGGTGATTGCGCATGCGCACTGGCGTGCGCTGCAGACGCGGGCGATCGATACGCTGCGCGCGTATCACGAGCGCATGCCCGACGAGCAGGGGCTCGACGGGGCGCGGCTACGACGGATGGCGGCGCCGCTCGCCGGCGATGCGCTGTGGCGCGCGCTCGTCGATGCGCTGGTGACCGGCGGCGAAGTGGCGCGAAGCGGGCCGTGGCTGCACCTGCCGTCGCATTCGGTGAGCCTCGAGCCGCGCGAGGAAGCGCTGGCGCAGCAACTGCTGCCGCTGATTCATGCGGGGCGCTTCGATCCGCCGTGGGTGCGCGACCTGGCTCGCGACACCGGGGCGGCCGAGGACGCGGTGCGTACCGTGCTGCGCAAGCTCGCACGGCGCGGCGACGTGCACCAGGTCGTGCGCGACCTGTTCTATCACGCGGACGTCGTGCGCGAGCTCGCGGAACTGGTTGCGCATCTCGCGCCGTCGCGCGACGGCGGGCTCGATGCCGCGACGTTCCGCGACGCGACGGGGCTCGGCCGCAAGCGTGCGATCCAGATTCTCGAGTTCTTCGACCGGGTTGGGTATACTCGCTTCCACCGCGATCTTCACTTCCTGCGGCCTGACAGCGGTTGGGCGGGTATTCAGGCGTAGGCGCTCGTTGTTCTTTGTTTTTTTCCCACGACGGAAGGCATTCGTATCCGGTGGTACGGCCGGGCTTCAAATCCGGTTAGGGGCGTCAGACGCTCCTGGGTAGGTTCGACTCCTGCTGCCTTCCGCCACGCAACGCATCCCCGACTCTCCGGAATCTACCGATCACCCCCCGGCATATCGCTCGACAGCCGGGCCGCGACCGCGCGCGCGGCCAGATCGAGCAGGAAACCGAGCACGCCGATCACGAGGATCACGGCCGTCAGCTCCGAATACGCGAGGCGGTCGCGCGTGTCGAGAATCAGATAGCCGAGCCCCGCGCTCACGCCGAGCATTTCCGCCGGGACCAGCACGATCCACAAGATGCCGATCGCGAGGCGCACGCCGGTGAGCACATGCGCGGCGATACCCGGCACGTAGATGTGCCAGAGCATTTCCGCGCGCGTCGCGGCAAGGCTTTCGCCAAGCTGGACCCAGCGCCGGTCGAGATGCGCGACACCCGATGCGGTGCTCATCACCAGCGGCCACACCGCGGCGAAAGCGAGCAGAAAATACACCGCGCGATCGCCGACGCCGAGCGACATCACCGCAAGCGGCATCCACGAAAGCGGCGAGATCATGCGAAGAAACTGCAGCGTCGGCGACAGCGTCCGTTCGAGCCAGCGCAGACGGCCGATCGCGAATCCCAACGGCACGCCGACCACGAGCGCCCACGCCAGCCCGACGGCGATGCGCCTGAGGCTGGTCGCCACATGCACGAGCAGCTGATCCTCGGTGACGAGCGACGGCAGCACTTCGAACGCACGCTGCGGCGCGAACTGCGCGGCCATCGCGTTGTGGCCCGCGAGCAGCGTAACGGCGAGCCACCACAGCGCCAGGGCGGCCGCCAGTCCCGCACCGCCCAGCACGATGCTGCGCCAGTGCGTGGACCCGGGCACCGGACGCCGCGCCGCCGCCGACGTTTCCCGAACGAGCACGCTAGACAACGATCGTCTCCTTGCGTGCATAACCGCCATCCTGGCCGAACGCGGACAAGCCACCCAGCGCTTCGATGCTCTTCTTCACGAACCGGTCGTCGACCAGATCGCCGGCGACCCGTTTCGGATCGAGCGACGCGAGGAACTGGCTCGCGCCTTCCACCTGGGTCGTTTTCAACCGGCGTACGAGTTCTTCCGTATAGCTCGGATACGGATACGGCTGGAAGTCGATGCGCTTCACGCCCCAGTTCGCGTGCTGGATCGCGCGATCGCCGAGATAGCGCCCCTGATCGGCTGCTTGCGGCGCGAGTACGCGTGCGAGCAGTTGCGAAGGATGCGGCGTGTAGCGGTTCGGGCCTTCCTTCGACAGCAGCCTGGCCGCCTCTTGCGGATGGGCGCGCGTCCACAGCTGGGCGTTGACGATCGCATCGACGACCTTCTGCGACCACGCCGCGCGTTGCGTCAGGTCCTGCTCGTGCATGAAGATCACGCAGCACGCGTGGTTGCGCCACACGTCGCCCGTGAAGCGGAGAATCTTGCCGATGTTCAGCTGCTCGGCGGCCGCATTGAACGGCTCGGCGACGATATATCCGGCGATCTTTTTCGACGCCAGCGCGGGCGGCATGTCGGACGGCGCCATCACGACCAGGTTGACTTCCTTCGGTCCCGGCTGCCCCGACTGCTTGAGCACGGGCGCGAGACCCTGCGCACGCAGCAGGTCCTGCAGCACGACGTTATGCACCGAATACCAGAACGGCACCGCAACCGTCTTGCCACCGAGGTCCGCCACGGTGTTCACGTCGGGCGCAACCGTCAGCGCAGAGCCGTTCACGTGATTCCATGCGACGACCTTCGCGGGCGCCTTGCTGCCGTAGCGCGCCCACACGGTCATCGGCGACAGCAGATGCACGACGTTGACCTGTCCCGACAGAAACGCCTCGACCAGCTGCGCCCAGCTTCGCAGCAGCGTCGGCTTCTCCGCCTGGATGCCGGCCGCGTCGAAGTAGCCGTTGTTGTGTGCGACGAGCAGCGGCGCCGCATCGGTGATCGGCAGGTAGCCGATGCGCACGGGCGCATTCGGATCGGCTGCCGCGCGCGCGTCGGATGCCTTCAGCAGCGGCGCCGCGCCCGCGACGGTAAAGAGCGACGCGAGCTTCAGCCATTCGCGTCGTGACATCGGTACGTTGCACATGAGGATTCCCCGCTGGTATCGGCCGGATTCAGGCGGCTGCTGAAATCGAGTTCTGCAGCGCCTGGAGAATGGAGATGCGCAGCTCGCCGAGCGAGCGCACTTGCGTGTGCCGCGGCTGCGGCAGTTCGACGGTCCAGCGTCCCACCAGCGTGCCGCGCTTGCCGAGCAGCACGATCCGATCGGCGACGAGCAGCGCTTCGTCGATATCGTGCGTGACGAGAAGCGCAGACGCGCCGGTGTTGCGCACCGCGGCAATCAGGAGCTGCTGCATGTCGGCGCGGGTCACTTCGTCGAGCGCGCCGAACGGTTCGTCGAGCAGCAGCGCGCGCGGCGCCCGCGCGAGGCAGCGCGCCAGCGCGGCGCGCTGTGCCATGCCGCCCGACAACTGCGAAGGCAGCGCGTGCCGTGCATGATCGAGCCCGACGGCGGCCAAAGCGTTCGTCACGCGTTCCTTGCGGTCTGCACGTGTCAGGTGCGGTTGACGCGCGAAGGTCAGCCCGAACCCCACGTTCCGCTCGACGGTGAGCCACGGCAGCAGGCACGGGTCCTGAAACGCGAGGGCGACCTCCGGGCGCGGGCCGTCGACGGGCTCGCCATCGACGCGAATCGTGCCGGATGCGGTTCGCGTCAGGCCGGCGATGGCCCGCAGCAGCGACGACTTCCCGCAACCGCTCGGCCCGAGCAGCGCAACGAGTTCGCCGGGCGCAACCGACAGGTCGACGCCGTTCAGCACGCTGCGCGATCCGTACCGCAACGTGACGCCGTTCGCGACGATATGCGCGCCTTGCGTCATGCTGCCGCCGCCCGTCGATGCCGCGCGAGCTGCGATTTCAACTGCACGAGGCTCGGCGTCACGATCGGGATGAACGACGCTTCGCGCACGCGCCGCGCGCTGCCGCTCTGGCCGCGCAGATAGCCGCGCCCTCCGGTCGCTTGCACTTCGAGCGAGACCGCCTGCGAGACGGTCTCGACGAGCGCGATGCGCAGTTCGAACATCGTCGCGGGCGAGCGGAAGAAGGTGCCGTCGAGCACGCCGCGCTTCAACTGCGCGGCCTGATCGGCGAGCGTCGTTTCGAGTTCGCGAATTTCCGCGCCGAGCGACGCGCGCGACGGCGCGCTGGCATCCAGCGTGGCCAGCAACGCGCGCCGCGCCAGCCCGATCGACATCCCGCATTGCAAGCCGAGAAACGCCGGGCGCACGCGCGCGAGCCAGGCCGGTGCGTCGGCGGCGAGGCGGTACGATTCGTCGAGGACGGTATCGCTCACGCGCAGCGCGGCCGTATTGCTCGCGCGCAGGCCGATCAGGTCGAGATCGTCGCTGCGCTCGACGCCCCGCGCGTCATGCGGAATCGCGAAGACGGACGGCGGCGTGCCGTCGTCGTGATCGAACGCGGCCGCGGCGATGAAGCCTTCGCGCCGCAGGTTCGTGATCCACGGCAGGCTGCCGTTCAGCACGAACGCGTTGCCGCTGCGGGCCGCGTGCATCTGCAACGGCTCGATGTCGGACAGGTACTTCATCGCGTTCGAAAGACCGGTGGCGCCCGCCACTTCGCCGTCGAGCAGCGGCGTCAGCCAACGCGCGCGCAGCGCGTCGTTGTCGCTCTGCAGTACGTATTCGATGAAGGTGCGATGTCCCCACAGCACGAATGCGGCCGTCAATGAGCGTTGCGCGACGGCGGCCACCGTGTCGATCGCGTCCGCGATCGTGCCGCCCGTGCCGCCCATGACCTCCGGCACTCCGACGGCGACGGTGCGCGAGCGCACCAGCTGCGGCAGGATGTCCGCCGCACGCGACGAGTCGACGTCGAGCGCGTCGGCATTTGCTTCGAGCCATGCGTCGAACGCATCGGAGCTCGCCGGCGCGGTCATGCTGCGCGCGCCGTCGGCTCCCAGCGATACGCTTCGAGCTGCGGATTCAGTTCGTTGCGCGCCAGGTTGTTCGCGAAGTTGCAAAGCGTCGCGAGGCTCACGCCGAGTACCACTTCAAGCGCGCCGGCATCGCTGTAGCCGGCCGCCTTGAACGCGGCGAGCGCTTCGTCGGACACGGCGCCGCGCGTCGCGATCACGTCGCGCGTGAACGCGGCGACCGCATCGAGGCGCGCGTCGGACAACGGGCGCTGCGCGCGGACCTCGTCGACGAGCGCGGCGGGCAATTGCGCCTTCTTCAGCGCGACGGCCGTATGGCCGGCCACGCAGAAACCGCAGCCATGAACGGCGGCGGCGGTGATCTGCACGATTTCGCGCTCGGCCAGCGTGAGGCCGCTGCGTGAATTGATTTCACCGACGGTCAGGTACGTTTCGAGCGCAACCGGTGCATTGGCGAGCGCGGCTACGAGATTCGGCAGGAAGCCGTTGGCGGCTTGCGACTTCTGGAGAAACGGGCGGCTGGCTTCGGGCGCGCTTTCGACGGTTTGGAGGGGCAGGCGGCTCATGGCATCCTCGATCGGAAAGCCGTCATTGTTGGCGGCGCCGGTCGAGCCGGCAATGCGCGGCCGTCTCTGTTTCATGCGCGTTTGTCTCGCGTCAATGCACGGGTGTCGCGCCGGTGCGCTCCGGGGCGCGGCGGCAGGTGCCGGGCGGCAGGCCGGTGACGCGCTTGAATGCCTGCGCAAAGGCGGATTCCGACTGATAGCCGACATGCTCGGCCGTGCTGAGCGTGGATGCTCCCTGCCGCAGCATCTCGGCCGCGACCTTCATGCGCAGCAGCGCAAGGAACTGCGCGGGCGGCTGTCCGCATGCCTGCGCGAACTGCTTGCAGAAGCGCGCGCGGGACATGTGGCAAAACGCGGCCATCGTGTGCGTGGTCCAGTCGTCGCCGGGTTTCTCGATGATCGCGCCGACGAGCGGCGTAAATTCGGCGCGCCGCATGACCGACCACAGGCCCGGCGCAAAGTCGTCGCTGCTCGCGACGGCACGGAGTGCATAGAAGAACAGCGCATCCGTCAGACGATTGACGAGCGGCGACGGTGCATCCTGGGCACGCGCCGCTTCGGTGCGGATCAGGTCGAACAGCGTGCGCGCGCCCGCCAGCTTCGCGTCGTCGTGGCGCGCCAGGAGGTGGTCGGGCAGCAGGCCGGCGATCGCGTCGCCAAGATCGGAACGAAACTCGAAGAAACCGCATGCCAGCGCGACGTCGCCCGGTGATGACGCCGGCTCGGCAAGCGGCGTCATCGTGCCGATCCGTACCGTGTATTCGTCGTCGGACGGCGCAATCGCGTCGGGCGTCAGGCAATGCGTCATGTCGTGCATCAGGAACACCGCGTCGCCGGCGACGAGGCGCGTGCTGTGCGCGGCGCGGCCGTTCCGGGCGGGCAGGTGCAACCAGCATGCGCCTTCGAGCACGAGGTGGAAGCTCGCGCGCTGATGGCCGGCCGTCGATGCGCGATAGACGCCGCAATACCGGCCCACGTGAAACAGCGTGCTGCGCAGTTCGAGTCCGGAGAGCAGCCAGTCGGCGGCCTGGTCGGCGGAGTTCGGCATGGTGGGCGAAGGCGGGGAAGCCATTGGGAAGTCGACGGCGGGTTCCGAGCTTAGCGCCGCGACGTTGTGCGGTAAAACAAGCGATCGTGGAATGCATATGGGCGTGCGGCATATGCGTTCTTCGGTGGCCGGCGCCGGCTCGGCCGAGCCGGATTGCCGATCCGTTCCGGCCACTCGCGGATGTGTGGGTACCGACGTCGGCGATACCGGGCACGTTTGCTGGACACCGAGACTGCAATCCGGAGCGGCATCTTTGACAACAACTCGCCCGGGCGGCCGCGATCGATAAAACTTGATCGGTAGAAGCACTAAAGCTTCAATGATTTTTTTCCGGGCTATAGTGGAATCACTGAAGGTAGACGCGGCGTTCTTTGCCGATACCGTTCAGGTAATGACTGTAGACGGGTGCTGCATGCAAAATAAAATCGACAAGACCACCGGACCGATCTGGGGCGTGGCTGCAGGATTGCTTCTCGCGGCCGCAGGATTGAGTCTCGGCATATTCCCGGCGTCCCTGCACGGTTCGGGTAGCGCAAACGACTTCATGGCGTCCGGTGCCGCGATGCTGGGCATCTTCCTCGTTGTCTATTCCACGCGCGAATTGCGCAGAAAACGCATGCACTGAGCGGTCGTGCGTCGCGGGTTCACGACCAGCGACTCGAGCCGGCCGCCGGCCGACCGATGCGCTCGTCCGTCGCGCGCTACGCCTTGCGGATTTCGTGTTGATGGACGAGTTCGACGATTCGCTTCGTCGGAATGCTTGCGCGCAATCCGTCGACGCCGTCGATCGGAAACCACTTGCATTTCTCGATCTCGTTGTTCGCTTGCGGCGTCTGGTCCGGGGCGACTTCCGCGAAGAACACGTGATGGATCTTTGCGAGCCCGGTGAACTGCATCGAATAGACGAGATTCTGGCCGGTTATGCCGGTTTCTTCGGACAACTCGCGATGCGCGGCTTCGAGCGGCGATTCCCCGCGCTTGATCGTGCCGCCGGGAAGGGCCCAGCGCGACGCCGCGCGGGCGACGAGCAGGACTCGTTCACCGCGGTAGCAGACGACGGTCGCGCGTTCCTTGACGGGGACGGCGGGCGTCTCGGGGGCGTTGTTGGGGGCAGGGGCTCGGGGCATGTCGTGATTCTAACCAGCACAAATCGATCGGCCAAGGCGGCATGACCGGGTTTGACCTTTGATCGCCGCCGACACGGGGTCGATAACCCCGGGGTACGTCAAAAGCGCAGTTCGGCGTGCGCGTTTCGTGGGGTGTGGCTGGTGGCTGGTGCCGCGCCGGACGCCCTTGCGATGGCGGGCTGCAGCCGGTTCACGACGTGGTGGCTGTCGTGCGTACGCTGCTGCAATTCTCCGATGCGGCGTTCGTACGGGAACCGGTGATGCCGGCGACAGCGGCCGAGCGGTTCCAGGCGCGCCGCGGCGCCGCGTGGAATCGGGGCAACGGGTGGCGCGAGCGGAGTCGGCCGGTTAGCGATACGCCGATCGCGTTGTCCGCACCGGGCGCCGCGGGTGCCGGCCGGTACGACGCGCGGTGCGGCCCGTCAGGCGTACCGCGCGTCGTGGGGCTCATCCGCTTACTTCTTTTCCGGCAGGAACCAGTTCATCACGAGCGCGCAGATGCCGCCCGTCGCCACGCCCGATTCCAGCACGTTCTTCAGCGCGTGCGGCAGGCTGTTGAGGATGTCCGGCACCTGCGACACGCCGAGGCCGAGCGCGAGCGACACCGCGATGATCAGCAGCGCGCGGCGATCGAGCTGGACGCCCGCGAGGATGTTGATGCCCGATGCGGCCACCGCGCCGAACATCACCATCGCCGCGCCGCCGAGCACGGGCTCCGGCACGGCCTGCAACACGCCGGCGACGACCGGGAACAGGCCGAGCACCACGAGCATGCCCGCGATCCAGATGCCGACGTGGCGGCTGGCGACGCCGGTGATCTGGATCACGCCGTTGTTCTGCGCGAACACCGAGCTCGGAAACGTATTGAACACACCGGCCAGCAGCGAGTTCGCGCCGTTGACGAGCACGCCGCCCTTGATCCGCTGCATCCACACCGGGCCTTCGACCGGCTCGTTCGAGATCTTGCTGGTGGCCGTGACGTCGCCGATCGCTTCGAGCGACGTGACGAGGTAGATGATCAGCATCGGCACGAACAGCGACCACGAGAAGCCGATGCCGAAGTGCAGCGGCGTCGGGACCTGGAACAGCGCGGCCTGGTGCATGCCGGTGAAGTCGAGGCGGCCGAGGAACGCGGCCGCGAGATAACCGATGACGAGCGCGATGACGAGCGCGGTGCTGCGCACCCACACGATCGGCACGCGGTTCAGCAGGATGATCGTACCGAGCACGAGGCCCGACAGCGTCAGGTTCTCCGCGCTCGCGAAGGTGCCGTTGGCCATCGCGCCGAAGCCGCCGCCCATGCTGATGAGGCCGACCTTGATCAGCGTGAGGCCGATCAGCAGCACGACGATGCCGGTGACGAGCGGCGTGATCAGGCGCTTCACGAACGGCAGGATGCGCGACACGCCCATTTCGACGAACGACCCGGCAATCACGACGCCGAAGATCGCGGCCATCACGGTTTCGACCGGCGTGCCTTGCTTGACCATCAGGCTGCCGCCGGCGATCAGCGGGCCGACGAAGTTGAAGCTGGTGCCCTGGACGATCAGCAGGCCGGCGCCCAGCGGGCCGAAGCGCTTGCACTGGACGAAGGTGGCGATGCCGGAAATCACCAGCGACATCGACACGATGAGGGTCGTATCGCGGCTGGACACGCCGAGCGCCTGGCAGATCAGCAGGCCGGGCGTGACGATCGGCACGATGATCGCCAGCAGGTGCTGCAGCGCTGCGATGAAGGCGACCATCGGCGCCGGCCGGTCGTTCGGGCCGTAGACGAGGTCGCGGGCCGCACCTGCGGCGTCGGCGCCATGGGCGGCGGGTTGGGCGGAGGAGGCGGGTTGCATGGCGAGCGGGCCGGACAAGGTGGAAAGTGCGGCATTTTAGCCGAACGGCCTGCCGCCGCCGCCGGGGGCGCCGCAATAGAGGGAATTCGGCGGATCGGGAAAACGGTGGCGGTTCGGCACCCGGGCGGCCGTGACCGCGACGCCCGCCGGTCAGCGGGGTCGCCGCGATGCGCGCGCGGCCGAATTGGCGGCCGAGTTGGCGGTCGCGGCGGTCGTCGCATGGAACCCGGGCAGCCCGGGAATCCGCTGCTCCATGAACTGCAGGAACGTGCGGGTCCTGAGCGGCAGATACCGGCGCGACGCATACACGAGGTGCAGCGCATGCGGCGGCACCATGTCCCACTTCGGCAGCAACCGGACGAGTTGACCGCTGTCGATCAGGTCCTGAACCAGCCACGCCGGCCCGCTGCCCACCGCGTTCCCGGCGAGAAAGCATTCCCGCAGCGCCATCGAGCTGTTTACGCGATACCGGCCGCGCACCGGAACGGCGACCTGCTCGTCGCCGCGGGCGAATGCCAGTTCGTTGCCGATGTCCGCGCGTGCGTAGCCGACGTACGCGTGCCGCGCCAGGTCTTCCGGCCGGCGGAGCCTCGGTGCCTGCGCGACGTACTTCGGCGTGGCGACCAGCAGGCGGGGCGACGACGCGATGGGGCGCGCCACGGCATCCGGCGGCAGCAGGTGGCCGAGGCGAATGGCGACGTCGACGCCTTCTTCGACCAGGTCGATCACGCGATCGGTCAATTGCAGCTCGACCTCGATCTCCGGCCATGCGGCGAGGAATTCGAGCACGAGCGCATTCAGCCTCAGCTCGCCCAGCCCCAGCGGCGCATTGACGACCAGCTTGCCGACCGGCCGCACCGTTTGCCCGCGCACCTCGGCCACCGCGCTCGCGTATTCGTCGATCACGCGCTTGCAGCGATCGTAGAACCGGCGGCCTTCGTCGGTGGGCGCGAGGCTCGTGGTCGAGCGTTCGAGCAGGCGGACGCCCAGTTCCTTTTCGAACGCGGCGACGATCTTGCTGATCGTCGGCTGGCCGGTACCTTCCTCGCGCGCGACCGCCGAGAAATTGCCGAGCTCGATGGCGCGGACGAACACGCGCATGGATCGCAGCGATTCCATCTTATTCCTTTTTGGAATGAACCCTATTCAAGTCTCCCACGTTCCTGCGCAATGGAGAATGACCTAACGTTTGCGAACCTTCAATCCCTGATGAGGAGTCGACATGAACGAGGCAACGCAATCTTCGGCACTGGACGGTGCGCACGTCGTGATATTCGGCGGAAGCTCCGGAATCGGCCTCGAGGCCGCGGCCGCCGCGAAGGCGAAAGGCGCGAGCGTCACGCTGGTCGGCCGGACCCGCGCGAAGCTCGAGGCCGCCGCGCAAGCGATCGGCGGCGCGCGCATCGCGGTGGCCGACATCGCGGACCGGCAGGCGGTGCAGGCCGTATTCGACGCGCTCACGCGCGTCGATCACCTGGTCGTCACGGCCGGCCGGTTCATTGCGGGCAAGCTGAACGAGACCGATCCCGATCATTTGCTCGCCGCGCTGCAGGAACGTATCGCCGGGCCGGTCTACGCGATCCGGGCCGCGTTGCCGCTGATGCCGGCAACCGGCTCGATCGTGCTGACCGGCGGGCAACTGTCGGATCGTCCGGCCGCCCACGGCACGTCCGTCATCGCCGCCGCCGTGCGCGGCGTCGAGGCGCTGGCGCAGTCGCTCGCGCTGGAACTGAAGCCGATTCGCGTGAACGTCGTCGCGCCCGGCTTCGTCGAGACGCCGCTCTACGACGCGTTCGGCGCGGAAGCGCGCGACACGATTCTCGCGGGTGCGGCGTCGGCTTTGCCCGGCGGCCGGGTCGGGCGTGCCGATGAAGTGGGGGAGGCGATCGCGTTCCTGCTGGGCAACGGCTTCATGAACGGCGAGATCCTGCACATCGACGGCGGCGGCCGGCTGGTCTGAACCGCGTGTCAGCCTGCGGCGCGCGAGCCGGTGCGGCGTGCCGGCGGGCGCGATGTGTGCGATGTGTGCGGTGTGCGGGAATCCGGATACGCGCGCTGGCAGACGGCGATGACCGCATCGCGCAGGCGGCGATGCACGGGGTCGCCGTGCATGCGCGGATGCCACAGCGCGGAAACGAGGATCCCGGGCAGGCGCACCGGGATCTCGAAACTGCGCAGCCCGAGGGCGTCCGTAAGCCCAGGCGAGAACGCGTTGCCGAGGCTCGAGCGCGGCACGAGCGCGATCAGGTCGGTGCTGGCCGCGACACGCATCGCATCGGGGTAGCCCGGTACGACGACGCGCACGGTGTCGCCCTGGCCGTCCCCGCCGGCCGGGTCGTCGGCCGGCCCGCCGAAATCGCCGAGCTGCGACGCGATCACGTGACGGCAGGCCGCATAACGCGCGGGCGTGATCCTGCCCGATGCGAACAGCGGATGCCCGGCGCGTGCCACCGCGACGTGCCAGTCGTGAAACAGCATGCGTGTGTGCAGTTCGGGCGCATCGTCGCCGCGTTTGCCGATTTCCAGATCGACGGCGCCGTCGCGCAGCGCTTGCGGATCGCGGTCGGGTTTCGGGACGAAGCGGATGCGCACCTGCGGCGCGATTTCGCCGAGTGCGGCGACCACCGGGCCGGACAGCATTTCCATGAACGATGCGGCCGCGCGGATGGTGAACGTGGACGCGTGCGTCGCCAGATCCACGTCGGCCGTTGCAGGCCGCAGCACCGCGCGCGCATCGGTTGCGATCGCGTGCACGCGGTCGCGCAACGCGGCTGCGTGCGGCGTCGGCACGAGCTTGCGCCCGGCGCGCACGAGCAGCTGATCGCCGGTGGACACCCGCAGCCGCGTGAGCGTGCGGCTCATCGCGGACGTGCTCAGGCCGAGCCGGCGCGCGGCGCCGGTCACGCTGCCTTCCGACAGCAGCACGTCGAGCGCGGTGACGAGGTTCAGGTCGATGTCTTCCATGGCGACAGGATACGCCACCGGACGATGTGACATGGCGTTTGGTGCAACTATGGTTTGAGTCGGGTGCGTCTGGTGCCTGTCGTGATGCGCACCTATAGTGGCTGCATGACGCAACCCGGCAAAGGCGGACACCATGCAATCGACTGTATCGAGTAAAAACGCACCGACGATCCTGCTCGTCGCGGCCTCGCGCGGCCTCGGGCTCGCGATGGCGGAGCAATTCCTGGGCAAGGGCTGGAGCGTCACGGGCACCGTGCGCGAAGGATCGGGGCGCACGCGGCTGCATGACCTCGCCGACCGGTTCGACGGCCGGCTCGACATCGAGACGCTCGACATCTGCGAGCCGGCGCAACTGGCGGCGCTGCGCAAGCGGCTGTCGGGCCGGCGCTTCGACATGCTGTTCGTGAATGCGGGAACGACGAACGAGCCGACCGAAACGATCGGCGAAGTGACGACCGACGAGTTCGTGCGCGTGATGGTCACGAATGCGCTGGCGCCGATGCGCGTGATCGAGACGCTGCAGGATTGCGTGACCGCGGACGGCCTGATCGGTGCGATGTCGTCGGGGCAGGGCAGCGTCGCGAACAACGTCAGCGGGATGCGCGAGGTCTATCGCGGCAGCAAGGCCGCGCTGAACCAGTTCATGCGCAGCTTCGCGGCGCGCCATGCCGATACGCGGCGTGCGATGGTGCTGATGGCGCCCGGCTGGGTCCGCACGGAGCTGGGCGGGCCGGATGCGCGCCTGACGATCGAGGAAAGCGTGCCGAGCCTCGTCGACGTGCTGGTCGCCAAGCGGGCGCGCCCGGGGCTCGAATATCTCGACTATCTGGGGCGCACGGTGCCGTGGTAATCGTCGCGGCGGGCTCCCCGCTGCGATCCGCCGCCTCGTGATCGGGGCGCGGGATTCGCCGGGCCTTTTGCGGCCCGATGCCGGCTCTGCGAAGACCGTGCGGATTCAATACAATGCGACGACAAGCCAGTGACACGGCGTTGCGCCGTCGCGTTCGAATCCCCCGGTTCGCCGCGCATCGTGTGCGTCCCCGTCGTGACGGCCCCCAGTCGAACACGGAGCGCAACATGAACGAACCCTACCTGCAGGTCATCGCGCATTTCTTCGCCAAACCCGGCAACGGCGACCGCGTGCTCGAACTGCTCGCGGAACTCGCGCCGGCGACGCGTACCGAGCCGCAGAACCTCGACTACGCGTATTTCCGGTCGGCGGAGGACCCCGACCATATCGTGATCCTCGAACGCTACCGCCACGCGGACGGCCTCGACGTGCATCGGGATACGCCGCATTTCCAGCGGATCGGTGTCGGCGCGATCTTTCCGTTGCTCGATCGCCGCGACGTGTTGCGCTTCATGGTGCAGCCGGACACCGGCACGGCGACGTCGCCGGGAGGCGCCTGATGAACCCGTTTCAATTCCGTACCGTGCCGACGCAGGTCGTCGAATTCGGCGCCGCGCGCCGGCTCGGCGCGTTGTTGCGTGAACGCTTTCCGGCGCTCGTGCGGCTGTGCGTCGTCACCGACGCGTTCCTGCATCGCAGCGGCGTGCTCGCGCCGGCGCTGGAGAGCCTCGCCGCGCACGGCTGGCAGGTCACCGTGATCGACGACGTGATCGCCGATCCGCCCGAGCACGTGGTGCTGGACGCGACCGAGCGGGCCGTCGCGGCCGATGCCGAGATCGTGCTCGGCCTGGGCGGCGGATCGTCGATGGACGTCGCGAAGCTGATCGCGGTGCTCGTGCCCGGGCAGCAGGCGCTGGCCGACATGTACGGTGTCGACAAGGTCACGAGCGCGCGGCTGCCGCTCGTGCAGATGCCGACGACCGCCGGCACGGGCTCCGAAGTGACGGCCGTGTCGATCGTCACGGTCGGCGAGGCGCGCAAGATGGGCGTCGTGTCGCCGCACCTGTTCGCGGATGTCGCGATCCTCGACGCCGAGCTGACGCTCGGCCTGCCGCGCGCGGCGACCGCCGCGACGGGCATCGACGCGATGGTGCATGCGATCGAGGCCTACACGTCCGCGCGGCTGAAGAACCCGGTGTCCGACATGCTGGCCGTGCACGCGCTGACGCTGCTGTCGCGCAACCTGCTCGCAGCGTGCGACGACGGCCACGACCGCCACGCGCGCGAGGCGATGCTGGTCGGCGCGATGTTCGCGGGGCAGGCGTTCGCGAATGCGCCGGTCGCCGCCGTGCACGCGCTGGCCTATCCGGTCGGCGGGATCTTCCACGTGCCGCACGGGCTGTCGAATGCGCTCGTGCTGCCGCACGTGCTGCGTTTCAACGCACCGGCCGCCGCACCGCTGTATGCGGAACTCGCGGCGATCGTCGCGCCGTCGGCGACGGGCAGCGACGAAGCGCGTACGCACGCGCTGATCGGCGAGATCGACCGGCTGATCGCCGCGACGGGCATTCCGCGCACGCTGCGCGAGGTCGGTATCGGCGAGGCCGACCTGCCGAGGATGGCATCGGACGCGATGCTGCAGACGCGCCTGCTCGTGAACAATCCGCGCGAGGTGACGGAAGCAGACGCGCTGGAGATTTACCGGCAGGCGTGGTGACGGGGCGGGCGGGCGCGCCGCGCCGCCCGCCACGCATTCACGTCACGATGCCCGCGTCGTCCGGCAGTCCCGAAGCACAGCTGCCGCACTGCCCGCCGGGTTATGCACTCGACGCGTCGGCGCCGGCCGCCACCACATACGCCGACGCCTGTTTCGTGCCGTCCGGCTGCGTGTGCAGATAGACGCCCTGGATTTCCGGCTCGAAACCCGGCAGCGCGTTGATCCCGGCTTCGAGCGCGCGGAAGTAGTCGAGCGCCGGGCCGCCCCAGACTTCGCCGGGCACCACGCAGAAGATGCCGGGCGGATAGGGCAGCGCGCCTTCCGTCGCGATCCGGCCTTCGATGCGATCGAGCGTGACGAGTTCGACGTTGTTGCGGATCAGCTCGGCGTTCGCGGCCTGCGGCAGCATCGCCTGCTTCGGAAATCGTGCGCGCCGGAACATCAGCTTCTGCAGATGCTTCATGTCGTGGCTGCGGTAGAAGTCGTGCATCCGCTGGCACAGCTGCCGCAGGCGCATGTTGCCGTACAGCTCCGGATACGCTTCGCACAGCGACGGAATCGCTTCGCGCAGCGGCGTGTCCTGGTCGAGATGCCGTTCGAACTGCGCGAGGTGCGCGACCAGGTGCTGCAGCTTGCCGAAGCTTTCCGACGGCGTGAGCAGGAACAGGATCGTGTACAGGTCGGCCTTCTCGGGCACGACGCCGTGCTCGCGCAGGTAGCGCGCGAGGATCGGCGCCGGCGCGCCGAACGGCGCGTACTCGTGCGTGTCGCGATCGATGCCGGGTGTCGTCAGCAGCAGCTTGCACGGGTCGACGAAATACTGGTCGTCCGCATAACCCTCGAAGCCGTGCCAGGTGTCGGCCGGGTGGAAGCGGAAGAAGCGCAGGTCGTCGACGATCTGCTCGGTCGGGTAGTCGGCCCACGGGCGGCCGTCGACGTTCTGCGGCACGAACGGACGGATCTGGCGGCAGGTCTTGAGCAGCAGCTTGCGCGCGTCGACGCCGTGCGCGACGCAGTCGCGCCACAGGCGCTTGCCGGCCGGGCCCGCGTGCATCTGCGCGTTGACGTCGAGCGCCGCGAACATCGGATAGAACGGGCTCGTCGACGCATGGATCATGTACGCGTTGTTGAAGCGCCGGTGATCGCAGAAGCGTTTCTGGCCTTCGATGTGGCTGTCCTTCTTGTGGATCTGCGACGTCTGCGAGAAGCCGGCCTGCTGCTTGTGCACCGACTGCGTGACGAAGATGCCGGGATCGTTGGGGCCGAGCGCGAGCATCAGCGGCGAGCAGTCCTGCATCATCGGGATGAACTGCTCGTAGCCGACCCACGCCGAATCGAACAGGATGTAGTCGCACAGATGCCCGATCCGGTCGACGATCTCGCGCGCGTTGTAGATCGTGCCGTCGTAGGTGCCGAGCTGGATCACCGCGAGCCGGAACGGGCGCGAGCGGTCGGCGCGCTCCGGCGCGACGTCGCGGATCGCGTCGCGAATGCGCGCCTCGTCGAGCGCCGCGCTGTCGACGCCGCCGATGAGGCCCCACGCGTTGCGCGCGGTTTCGAGGTAGACCGGGCGCGCGCCCGACAGCACGAGCGCGCCGAGATGCACCGACTTGTGGTTGTTGCGGTCGAACAGCACGAGATCGTCGGGGGCGAGCAGCGCGCTCGTGACGACCTTGTTCGACGTCGACGTGCCGTTCAGCACGAAATACGTCTTGTCCGCGTTGTAGATCCGCGCAGCATTGCGCTGCGCTTCCAGCGCGGGGCCTTCGTGGATCAGCAGATCGCCGAGCCGGACATCCGCGTTGCAGAGGTCGGCGCGAAAGATCGTCTCGCCGAAGAAGTCGAAGAACATCCGGCCGAGCGGATGATTCGAGAAGAACTGGCCGCCCTGGTGGCCGGGGCAGTCGAACTCCACATAGCCGCGCTGCACGTATTCGCGCATCACCTTGAAGAACGGCGGCAGCAGGTTCTCGCTGTAGATGTCGGCGGCGGCGGAGATCTGCCGGCCGTAGTAGTGGCGCCCGCCATGACGGAGCTGGATCACGCCGCTCGCGCTCGGCAGGACCGACGGCGGCACTTCCTGGCCGGGCTCGACCGCGACGAAGAACGGAATCGCGAACCCGGTTCGTTCGACGGTTTTCAGCACCTGTTGCGCCGAATCGATTCCGACCACGATTGCCGCGATATTCGTGAAATCGGTCTGAAATACATCGACCTGTTCATGCGTGGTGAGGAAGGCGCCGATCAGCGCCGGCTCGACTGCGATTTTCAACAGGCTCACGCGAATTCTCCCGTAAATGTGCCGAAACGGGAGCCGCATTCGCACGGGCGCGTAATCCGCATAATCCGGCACGCGCCGCAGCCGATTGAAATGCTCCCGCGAATGCTGAATGCCGAATGACGCACGGCGCGCCGCGCGGAGCGGCCTTGCGCGGCGCCGTGCAGCCGCCGCCGGTCAACGCACGGCGCAGCCGATCGTAGCAACAAAACCCTGCGAATTCAATCGACCGGAATCGCCGGTCCGGCTGCCGGGTGAAAGCACTCGAATAATCGGGAATGCGCGTGTTGCAATGCACATCAAAATGAACCGGGCGTGAAATGCGATTTGAAAACGGCTGACAGTTTCACCGAATCGTCTGCTTTTCATCAAAAGGCATCTATGGCATAGTCGGCTCCGAATTGGATGGCGAATCAAACCGGATTGGCGAGCGTCTCACGCCGCGGCCCGTGGCCTGCTGTCCGCGTGCTCGTGAGACGGATCACACTAACGAAGCATCGGAACAACGAGGGCAACAACATGAATACGTCCGTCGGTGGCATTCGTCGTCTCGGCATGCGCGCGCTTCTGGTCGACGACGAGATCACGCAGGAAACGGCGACCGGGCGCGCGGTCCGCACGCTGAGCGCGGAGCTCGCACAGCGCGACATCGACGTGCTCACGGCAACCTCGGCCGACGATGCGATCATGCTGATCCGTTCCGATCCGTCGATCCAGTGCGTGCTGCTCGACTGGGATCTCGGCGTGGACGGCCACGGGCCGTCCGAGGCCGTGCTCGACGCGGTCCGCCATCGCAACGGCAAGGTGCCGATCTTCCTGCTGGCCGACCGCAGCGTCGCATCGACGGTGCCGTCCGCGGTGATGGGCCAGGTCGACGATTTCGTGTGGCTGCTCGAAGATACCGCCGACTTCATCGGCGGGCGCATCCATGCGGCGATCGAACGCTATCGCGCCACCGTGCTGCCGCCGATGTTCGGCGCGCTCGCGAAATTCTCGCGCGTCTACGAATACTCATGGCATACGCCCGGCCACACGGGCGGCACGGGTTTCCTGAAATCGCCGGTGGGCCGCGCGTTCTTCGAGTACTTCGGCGAAGCGCTGTTCCGTTCCGACCTGTCGATCTCGGTCGGCGAGCTCGGTTCGCTGCTCGACCACTCGGGGCCGATCGGCGAGAGCGAGCGCAACGCGGCACGCGTGTTCGGCGCGCATCGCACGTATCACGTGACGAACGGCTCGTCGACGTCGAACCGCATCATCCTGATGGCGAGCGTGAGCCGCGACCAGATCGCGCTGTGCGACCGCAACTGCCATAAGTCGGCCGAACACGCGATGACGATGTCGGGCGCGATCCCGACCTACCTCGTGCCGACGCGCAACCGCTACGGGATCATCGGGCCGATCGCGTCCGAGCGCCTCACGCAGACGGCGATCCGCGAGGCGATCGCGTCGAACCCGCTCACGGCCGGGCTCGCCGATCGCCAGCCGAAGCATGCGATCGTCACCAACTCGACGTACGACGGCCTGTGCTACAACGTCGCGCGCGTCGAGGAGCTGCTCGGCGCGAGCGTCGATCGATTGCATTTCGACGAGGCCTGGTACGGCTACGCGCGCTTCAATCCGCTCTACCGCGATCGCCACGCGATGCACGGCGACCCGCGCGACCACCATGCGGACCGCCCGACGGTGTTCGCGACGCAGTCGACACACAAGCTGCTGACCGCGCTGTCGCAGGCCTCGTACATCCACGTGCGCGACGGCCGCAACCCGATCCCGCATGGCCAGTTCAACGAAACATTCATGATGCACGCGTCGACGTCGCCGAACTACGCGATCATCGCGTCGAACGACGTCGCGGCCGCGATGATGGACGGCCCCGGCGGCGCGGCGCTCACGCACGAGTCGATCGAGGAGGCCGTCGCGTTCCGGCAGATGATCGCGCGGATGAACAGCGAGTTCGGCGCGAAAGGCGACTGGTTCTTCGAATGCTGGCAACCGGACACCGTGCTCGAGACGCGCACGGGCCGCACGCTCCCGTTCCACGATGCGCCGCCCGAGCTGCTCGCGAGCGATCCGTCGTGCTGGGTGCTGCGCCCCGGCGCGCAATGGCACGGCTTCGGCAACATCGAGGACGGCTACTGCATGCTCGATCCGATCAAGGTGTCGATCGTCACGCCGGGTGTCGCGCCGGCCGGCGGCCTGATGCCGGTCGGCATTCCGGCGAGCGTTCTGACCGCGTATCTCGACGCGCGCGGGATCGTCGTCGAGAAGACGACCGACTTCACGATCCTGTTCCTGTTCTCGATCGGCATCACGAAAGGCAAGTGGGGCTCGCTCGTCAGCGCGCTGTGCGACTTCAAGCGCGACTACGACGCGAACCTGCCGCTCGACATGGCGATTCCGTCGCTCGCGAAGGCGCATGGTTCGCGCTATGCGGGCATGGGGCTGAAGGACCTGGCCGACACGATGTTCGCGGCGATGGAGCAGCTCGGCACGACGCGGCTGATGTCGGAAGCCTTCTCGATCCTGCCGAAGCCGGAGATGAGCCCGGTGCGCGCGTACGAGCATCTGGTGCAGGGCCGCGTCGAGCAGGTCACGCTCGAGGAACTGGCCGGGCGCACGGTCGCCACCGGCGTCGTGCCGTATCCGCCGGGCATTCCGCTGCTGATGCCCGGCGAGAACGCGGGGCCGGCCGGCGGCCCGGTGCTCGGTTACCTGAAGGCGCTCGAGGCGTATGACCGGCGCTTCCCGGGCTTCGCGCACGACACCCACGGCGTGGAAGTCGAGGACGGCACGTACCGCGTGTACTGCCTGACGGCCTGAGCATCCGGCCGGGCGAACGGGTCAACCCGCGAACACGCGAACACGCGAACACGCGAGCAGGCGAGCAGGCGAGCAGGCGAGCAGGCGACCGGCCGCGCGGCGGCCTCACATCGAAGGATCGACATCATGGAAAACGCAGCGCGCATGTCCGACGCGGCCACGGCGGCCGCGCCGAAGAACCGGATGAACGTCTGGCAGCTGACCATTCTCACGGCGGTCAACATGATGGGCTCCGGCATCATCCTGCTGCCGTCGAAGCTCGCGCAGGTCGGCACGATCTCGCTGCTGTCGTGGATCGTCACGGCCGGCGGCTCGCTCGCGCTGGCCTATGCGTTCGCGCGCTGCGGCATGCTGAGCCGCAAGCCGGGCGGGATGGGCGGCTACGCGGAATACGCGTTCGGCAAGGCCGGCAACTACATGGCGAACTACACGTACGGGCTGTCGCTGGTGATCGCCAACGTCGCGATCGGCGTGACGGCAGTCGGCTACGGCACCGTGCTGTTCGACGCGACGCTGTCGCCGCTGCAAACCGGCCTGTGGACGATCTTCCTGCTCGTGCTGACGACGGTCGCGAACTTCGGCGGCTCGCGCATCACCGGCCGGATCGGCGCGGTGACCGTGTGGGGCGTGATCATTCCGGTCGTCGCCGTGTCGCTGATCGGCTGGTTCTGGTTCAGCGGCGCGACCTGGGGCGCCGCGTGGAATCCGAACAACCTGCCGTTCGGGCCGGCCGTCAGCAGCTCGATCGCGGTGACGCTGTGGGCGTTCCTCGGGCTCGAATCCGCGTGCGCGAACTCGGACGCGGTCGAGAATCCGGAGCGCAACGTGCCGATCGCCGTACTCGGCGGCACGATCGCGTCGGCGATCTTCTACATCGTGTCGACCAACGTGATCGCGGGGATCGTGCCCAACGCGATCCTCGCGAAGTCGAACGCGCCGTTCGGCATCGCGTTCGCGACGATGTTCACGCCGACGGTCGGCACGATCGTCACCGCGCTGATGGTGATCGCGTGCATCGGCTCGCTGCTCGGCTGGCAGTTCACGGTCGCGCAGGTGTTCAAGAGTTCGGCGGACGTCGGTTATTTCCTGCCGGTGTTCGCGAAGGCGACCCGCACCGGCACGCCGATCGTCGGGATGGTGATCCTGCTCGTCGCGCAGGTCGCGCTCGCGCTGATGACGATCAGCCCGGAACTGAGCAGCCAGTTCCAGAAGATCGTCGATCTGGCCGTCGTCACGAACCTCGTGCCTTACGTGATGTCGATGGCCGCGCTGATCACGATCCAGAAGGTCGCGAAGGTGCCGCCGGCGAAGGCGCTGCTGACGAACGTGATCGCGATGGTGGCTACCGCGTACAGCTTCTATGCGCTGTTCAGCTCGGGCGAGCAGGCGCTGATGCTCGGCGGCCTGTGCGTGTTCCTGGGCTGGACGCTGTTCGGTTTCGTCAGCGCGCGCTTCTACCAGATGGAAGTCGACGCGCACGTGAAGGAGCCGGGGAAGTCGCTGCAGGCTTGACGGCGGCTGCCGTCGTCAGCGGGCGGCGCGGGCCAGCAGCGGCGGGATGTCCTGCTTCAGCACGTCGACGACGGCCCGCACGCGCGGCGGCAGCGGCCGCTGCGCGTGGACGAGCACGTTGAGCGCGAAGTCGGGAATCGCGTAGCGCGGCAGAAGCTCGACGAGCGTGCCGGCCGCGAGCGCGTCGGCGCAGGCCGGGTGCTGGACCACGCCGATGCCGCCGCCCGCCGCGATCGTGTCGAACATCGGCCGCCAGTGGCTCGTCGTCATGATCGTGCGGATGCGCGCGTATTCGAGCGGGCCGCCGTCGTGCTGCACGGGCAGCCGTTCGCTCGCGAAGACGCCTTTCACGCGGATGAACGGATGGTTCGCCAGATCGGCCGCCGTGTCGATCGGGCCGCACCGGTCGAGATACGACGGCGCGGCGACGAGCCGGCGGCCCACCGCGCCGACCGGGTGCGCGACGAACCCGCCGTCGCCGAGCTGTCCGACGCGGATCGAGATGTCGACGCCTTCCGTGACCGGGTCGACGATGTCGTCGTTCAGGACCAGATCGATGTGCAGGCCCGGATACGCGGTGCGGACATGCATCAGCACGCCCGGCAGCACGACCTCGCCGAAGCATTGCGGCGCCGCGAGCCGGATCGTGCCGTCGAGCGCGGTTTCCGTCTTCGAGACCGATGCGACCGCATCGTCGGCCGCTTCGAGCAGCGCCTTGCTGCGGTCGTAGAAGATCCGGCCTTCTTCCGTGCACACGAGGGTGCGCGCACTGCGCATCAGGAGCCGTGTGCCGAGATGTTTCTCGAGCCGTTCGATGCGCTCGCTGACGGCCGGCTGGCCCATGTCGAGATCGCGCGCCGCGCCGGACATCGTGCCGCGCTCGACAACCCTGACGTAGATGCGCATCGTCGCCAGCAAATCCATGAAGTCGCGCCCCTTGTCCGGTTCCGGTTGATGCCGATCGACGGATGGTACCAAAGCACGGCTGAATGAAGGTGCGGAGCGACCCGATACTGACCATCGGTTGCGCAGGCCGCGTGTGTTCGCCGGTGCGATGGGCGACAATCGGCCTCCGTGCGATCGACTGGAGACGACGACATGACGCAACAGGATGAAGCGGTGCGCACGCGCTGCGTCGCATGGCAGATCGTGCAGACCTGGCAGGCGGCCGAATGGTGCAGGCTCGTCGAGTCGCGAACGGGTATCGGCTTGTCGGGGTCGGTGTCGGGCGCGATCGACGGCGCGCCGTTTCGTGTCGATTACGCGATCTCGTGCGGTGCCGACTGGCTCACGCGCGCGGCACGCATCACGCAGTGGGGCGGCACGCAGCCGCCACGGCAGCGGGATATCGCGTGCGACGCAGGGCGCTGGACGATCGACGGCGTGGACGTACCGGCGCTCGCGGGCGCGACCGATATCGATCTCGGTTTCAGCCCGTCGACGAACACGTTGCCGATCCGGCGGCTCGGGCTGGCCGTCGGCGAGGCGGCCGTGATCCATACCGCGTGGCTGCGCTTTCCCGAATTCGAGTTCGTGCGCGGCGAGCAGCGTTATACCCGCACGGCGGAGCACGTGTACCGCTACGAAAGCGGCACGTATGCGGCCGATATCGCGGTCGACGAAGCGGGCCTCGTTACCGACTACGACGAATGGCGACGCATCGGCGCGGCCTCCGCGCGCTGACGCACGCGGGCCGCGTCGTGCCGTGCCGTGCGTCAGCGGCAGTGCATCAGCGTGCGCTGGCCACCGACAGCTTGCCGGGAATCAGCTTCAGCGCGCTGAACGCGTCGGCGATGTTCTGCTGATACGCGAGCGTCGCGTCGCTGATCGGCTGCACGCCATAACCGGCGCGCTTGAGCGCGACTTCGAGCGTCGGCGCGTCGAGGCCGACGAGCGGCGACAGTTGCGCGGCGACTTCCGTCACATGGTCGCGTGCCCAGCGGTCGACCGCGTCGACTTCGTCGAGCAGCGCGCGCAGCACCTGCGGATGAGCGGCCGCGTATTTTCGGGCGGCGAGGTAGTACTGCGTATTGCGCACGAGCCCTTCGCCGTTCGCGATCACGCGCGCGCCGATCTGCCGCTCGGCGGCGGCCAGGTACGGATCCCAGATCACCCACGCATCGACGTTGCGCTGCACGAACGCGGCGCGCGCGTCGGCGGGCGTCAGGTAGATCGGCTGGATGTCGGCATACGTCAGGCCCGCGTGTTCGAGCGCCTTCACGAGCAGGTAGTGGACGTTCGAACCTTTGTTGAACGCCACCTTCTTGCCGCGCAGCTGCGCGACGTTGCGGATCGGCGAATCGGGCAGCACGACGATCGCCTCGCCCTGCGGCGCGGGCGGCTCGTTGCCGATGTAGACGAAATCGACGCCGCCCGCCTGCGCGAAGATCGGTGGCGTCTCGCCGACCGTGCCGACGTCGATCGCGCCGGCGTTCAGGCCCTCGAGCAATTGCGGGCCGGCCGGAAATTCGAGCCATTGCACCGTGACGCCCTGGCTCGCGAGCCGCTTTTCCAGCGTGCCGCGTGCCTTGAGCACGACGAAGTTGCCGTATTTCTGGAAGCCGACGCGCAGCCGCGTGCCGCTGTCTTGCGCGTGCGCGGGCAGGCCGGCGAGCGGGCCGAGCGCGAGCCCGGCCAGCCCGGCGGCCGCGCCTTGCAGCCAGTGGCGGCGATGCGGGTTCGCCGGTGTCGGTTCAACGTCTGCGTGCGGTGTGTCGTTCATCGAGGCGTCCTGCGGGCGAAGGAGCGGGCCGCGCGCGAAAGGCGACGCGGTCGGCGCAGGGCGGGGCCGGATGCGGGCGCTGCACGCCACGGGCCGGCCCGCGCCGGACTCGTGACGATACGTCCGCCTGCACCGGCGGCCAACCAACGAATGCGCATATGCAAATCAGCGGTGGACGCGTTGCGGGCGTTCGCTCCGGCGATCGATGCAAAAACCCGCCGGGACGAGCCGGAACCCGCAGCGACGAGCCGAAACGCGGTCAAAACGCGGCCAAAACGCGGCCAAAACGCGGCCAAAACGCGGCCGGAACGGCGCGGCATGGCAGGCCGCCCCGGAGAAATCGCCGCGTCACACGCGTGGCCGCCCGGCGTTCGACGAGCCGCTGCCTGAACCGCTGCCGCGACGCTCAATCGGAGCCGGTCGGGCTTTCCTCGATCGAATCGACGCGATCCGGATAGAACGCGAGATGCCCGCGGATCGCGTCGACGGCCGGATAGGGTGCCTCGTAGGTCCAGACGGCATTGACCGCGCGTTCGCCGCCGACCGGGATCGAGTAGTACGCGCAGTCGCCCTTGTACGGGCAGTAGGTCGCGTGATCGGTGCGCAGCAGCAGCGTCAGGTCGGCGTCCTCGCGCGGGATGTACAGCACGGCCGGGTAGGCGGCTTCGCGCAGCGCCAGCGCGCGGCGCGTGTCGGCGACGATCCGGCCGGCCACCTTGACCACGACCCGCCGCGGGTGCGATTCGATCGTGAGCGGGTGATCGGGGCCCGGCGTCTTCACCGGGCGAGCAGGCGTATCGGGGCTGACAGGCATGGTGTGTCCTCCTGGAATCGGCGGCGCGACGGGATACGCGCCGGCGTGGGCCAGCCGATACGATGCACCCATTTCGGCGAACCTGCACGGGGCCGGAAGAGACCTCGCGGGCCACGTGCCCGACGCTCGCACGGACATCCCCGTGCCGCGGCGGCGGGATGCCGATCCAGCGATAAGCAACGCGGAATTAATTGGTAAGCGATCGGCGGGCGACGCGCGAAGATCGGCCGTCGTCATCTGCATGACAGCCATCGATTCCGCCACCATGAAGACCTCTTTCGTTTCGTCCGCCGCGCGTCGCGTGCGGAAACCGCCGCGCGCCGCGACGGCCCTGCGCTGCATCGTGGCGTCGCTGCTGCTCGCCGGCGCGGCCACGCACGCGCTTGCCGCGCCCGCCGGCAAGACGCTCGTGTATTGCACCGAAGGCAGCCCGGCCGGCTTCGATCCGGGCCAGCACACGACGAGCACCGATTTCGACGCGAGCACGTTCACGATCTACAACGGGCTCGTGCAGTTCAAGCGCGGCACGCTCGATCTCGAACCGTCGCTCGCGACGAGCTGGGACGTGTCGCCCGACCAGCGCACGATCACGTTCCATTTGCGGCGCGGCGTGAAGTTCCAGACGACCGCTTGGTTCAAGCCGACGCGGCCGTTCCAGGCCGACGACGTCGTGTTCACGTTCCGCCGGATGCTCGATCGGGACGATCCGTTCCGCAAGGCCTATCCGGTCAGCTTCCCGTATTTCAGCGACCTCGGTTTCGACCGCAACATCGAACGCATCGACAAGGTCGACGACTACACGGTGCGCTTCGTGCTGAAGACGCCCGACGTCGTGTTCGTGCGCAATCTCGCGATTGCGTTCGCGTCGATCCTGTCGGCCGAGTACGCGTCGCAGCTCGCGGCGCGTCATCGAGAGGCCGACATCAACCAGTTCCCGGTCGGCACGGGGCCGTTCCTGCTGCGCACGTACCAGAAGGACGCGCTGATCCGCTACGACGCGAATCCGGACTACTGGAAGCCGGACGACGTGAAGCTCGCCCGTCTCGTGTTCGCGATCACGCCCGATCCGGCCGCGCGCCTGCAGAAGCTGGTGTCCGGCGAATGCCAGGTGTCGGTGTTCCCGCGGCCGGCCGACCTCGACACGGTGCGGCGCGACCCGAAGCTGTCGTTGTTCTCGGGGATGGGTTTCAACGTCGGCTTCGTCGCGTACAACACGCAGCATGCGCCGCTCGATCGTGTCGACGTGCGGCGCGCGCTCGACATCGCGATCGACAAGTCGGCGATCGTGAAGACCGTGTTCAACGGCGACGCGAAGATCGCGACGAACCCGATGCCGCCCGCGCAATGGTCGTACAACCCGCGCCTGAAGGATGCGCCGCGCGATCCGGCGGCCGCGAAGGCGCTGCTCGCGCAGGCCGGTTTCCCGAACGGCTTCGACCTCACGCTGTGGGCGATGCCCGTGCAGCGCCCGTACAACCCGAATGCGCAGCTGATGGCGCAGTTGATCCAGCAGGACTGGGCGAAGATCGGCGTGCGCGCGAAGATCGTCAGCTACGAATGGGGCGAATACAACCGCCGCGCGAAGCTCGAAGGGCAGCACGACGCGATCCTGTACGGCTGGTCGGGCGACAACGGCGATCCCGACAACTGGCTCGGCACGCTGCTCGGTTGCGACGCGGTGCACGGCAGCAATCTCGCGAAATGGTGCAACCAGGATTTCGAACGGCTGGTGGACGCCGCGCGTTCCAATGCGGACGTCGCGAAACGCACGGCGCTGTACGAACAGGCGCAGGTCGTGTTCAAGGACCAGGTGCCGTTCACGCCGATCGCGACGTCGATCGTGTCGCTGCCCGTGTCGAAGCGCGTGCACGGGCTGACGTTCTCGCCGCTCGGCGGGCACCGCTTCGACGGGGTCTGGCTGGATTGACCGACGGGCCGCGCACACGCGCGGCCCACGCATTCATCGGCATGACGTGACGGAAGCACGGAAGCGAAGGAAAGGCCGGCGCGCCGCGGTGCGCCGGCTGCCGCCGGTTCAGTTGAGCGCGATCGCCGCCGCGGCCTCGACCGGCGAGCCTTCGAGTGCGACCGACGGCCGGCCGTCGGGGCCGACCGGCACGTCGCCGGTGAGCGTCGTGCGATAGAGCTGGCGGTCGAAGTCGAGATCGAAGATGTCGACCGGCGCGAGGTGGGCGGTCGCGCGGTTGTCCCAGAACGCGATGCTGCGCGGCTCCCACTTGAAGCGGATCGTGAATTCGGGCCGCGTCACGTGTTCCCACAGCAGTTCGAGCAGGGCCTGGCTCTCGCGCGGCGTCAGCCCGACGATCGATTTCAGGAAGCTCGGGCTCACGTACAGCGCGCGTTCGCCGGTCTCCGGGTGCACGCGCACGAGCGGATGCTCGGTCACGAGCGGGCGGCGTTCGACCGCGTCGTCGAACGCATCGGTTGCGCGCGCGCCGGCCGGCGGCGTGAAGCGATGAAGGCCGCGCAGGCCGTCGACGAAGCCGCGCAGCGGCGCGGACAGCGTTTCGTACGCGCGCACGAGGTTGGTCCAGTGCGTGTCGCCGCCGTAAGGCGGGATCGTCACGCCGCGCAGGATCGACGCCCACGGCGGGTTCACGGCGGCCGTCACGTCGGTGTGCCAGCCGGTCCACGGCCGGCGCACCGGTTCGCCTTCGAAGCGGGTGGCCTTGCGGTGCTTCGCGATCGAGTACACGGCGGGATGCCCGTCGACGTGCCCGAATACCGGGTGGCCGACCGTCGGCTCGCCGAACTGCGCGGAGAACGCGACGTGCTGCTCGTGCGTGAGGAACTGCTCGCGGAAGAAGATGACGCGCCATTTCAGCAGCGCGGCGCGAATCGCCGATATCTGCGGCGTGGTCAACGGTTGCGTGAGGTCGACGCCGCGTATTTCCGCACCGATATGGGCGGACAGCGGGATCACGTCGATCGGCTCGGCGGCGGGTTCGAGTAAGGCGCTCATGCGACGCTCCTGGCGGAAATGAACGGGGTGCGGGGCCGACATCGTTGCGCGTGCGCGCGTCGGTTCGGTGGCGGGAAAGGCATGGTCGGGTGTCCGGTGGCGGGGGAGGCAGGTGCGGCGGCGCGCACGGAACGGCGCCGCCGCGTGACACGGGCGTTATTGCAGCGTCGCGCCCGGCCCCTTCAGCACGACGCTCCGGCGGCCGTCGATGCCGACCGGCACGTCGCCGTGCACGGTCGCGCGGCGCACGACACGGCGCGCATCGCCGTAGTCGTTGATCGCGTAGTGCTGCGTCGCGCGGTTGTCCCAGATCGCGACGTCGCCTTCCTGCCAGTTCCAGCGCACGGTGTTCTCGAGACGCGTCACATGTTCGTGGAATACCTGCAGCAGGTGCGCGGAATCCTGCGCCGACAGCCCCTTGAGCCGCTGCACGAAATGCCCGAGCACGAGCGTGCGTTCGCCGGTTTCCGGATGGACGCGCACGACCGGGTGCTCGGTTTCGTAGACGGTCGACGTGAACACTTCGCGGTAGCGCTTCAGTTGCGCATCGTCGGCATGCACGTGCGTCGACGCGTAGTCGTATGCATTGGTATGCAGCGCCCACAGCGTGTCGGCGAGTGCGCGCAGCGGGTCGGGCAGGTTCGCATAGGCGGCGGCCGTGTTGGCCCACACGGTATCGCCGCCGAACGGCGGGATCACGACCGCGCGCAGGATCGAGACCTTCGGGTACGCATCGACGAACGTCACGTCGGTGTGCCACGAATTGGCGCGCGCGCCGTGTGCGGAATCGAGTTCGAGCAGGTGCGCGCTGCCGTCGACGGACGGTACGGTCGGGTGGGCGACGGTCTCGCCGAAGCGGCGTGCGAACGCTTCCTGCGCGGTGTCGTCGAGGTGGTGCTGGCCACGGAAGAACAGCACCTTGTGGCGCAGCAGCGCGGCCTGGATCGCGTCGAACGTCGCGTCGTCGAGCGTACCCGACAGCCGCACGCCGGCGATCTCGGCGCCGATCCGGCCGGCGACCTGGCGAAGCTGGAGCGGGGTGGCGGCCGTGCGCGGCGCGGCGTGCGAAGCATGCGAAGACGGGTGAGCGGCGTGCTGGACTTCGGACATCGGGAGTCTCCTGGAGTCGGGTCGGTCGAGTCTCCATTCAAGCAGGGACCGTGCGCAACCGGAACCGATGAATCGTCACAACCTTAGCGTGCGAGCGGCGACGATCGATATGCGTCGTCGTGCTGAGCAAATCGAAGCGCCATGCGTGCTACCACGCGAGCCGCCATTCGCCGATCCGGTGCGGGCGCGGCGGGTCGATACGCTTGCCGCGCGGGTGGTCGTCGCCCGGCGGTTCGCCGTCGTCGAAACCGGCGAGCACGGTGTCGCGCAGCCGTGCGAATTCCGGTGAATCGCGCCGGCGCGGGCGCGGCAGCGCGACGTCGACGATGCGCTCGATGCGGCCCGGGCGCGGCGCCATCGTCACGACACGGTCGCCGAGATACACGGCTTCGTCGACGTCGTGTGTGACGAGGATCATCGTGATGCGCTCCTGTTCCCAGATGCGCAGCAGCTCGTTCTGCATCCGCGCGCGCGTCTGCGCGTCGAGCGCGCCGAACGGCTCGTCGAGCAGCAGCACGCGCGGGCGGTTCACGAGGCCGCGTGCGATCGCGACGCGCTGCGCCATCCCGCCCGACAACTGGTTCGGATACGCATGCTCGAAGCCGTTCAGCCCGACGAGCGCGACGTGATCGGCGACCGCGCGGCGCTTCGCGGCCGCATCGAGCGGCGCGTTGCGCAGCGCGGCCTCGATGTTCTGCGCGACGGTCAGCCACGGGAACAGCCGGTGATCCTGGAACACGATCCCGCGTTGCAGCGACGTATCGCGGACGCGCTCGGCACCGGCACGGATCTCGCCCGCGTAATCGGTGTCGAGTCCGGCGATCAGGCGCAGCAGCGTCGACTTGCCGCAGCCGCTCGCGCCGACGATCGTGACGAACTCGCCGGCGCGCACGTGCAGCGACACGTCGTCGAGCACGGCGAGCGCGGCGCCGCGTTGCGCGTAATGCTTGCTCACGTGGAGGATGTCGAGCGAATCGGAGGCGAGGGTCGTCATGGCGGGTCTGAGGAAGGAGAAGGAAAGGGCGATCAGCGCGGCAGGTCGCCGCGCCGGGCCAGCACCTTGCGCTCGATCGCGCGTGCGATCGCGTTCAGGGCCCAGCCGGTCACGCCGACGACGATGATCCCGAACAGCACGAGATCCATCCGGAACTGCTCGCTGCCGTCGATCAGCGTGTTGCCGATCCCGCTGCCGGCGACCAGCAGGTATTCGGCGCCGAGCGTCGCGAGCCACGAATAGATCAGGCCGAGATACAGCCCGGTGAAGATCGACGGCAGCGCGGCCGGCAGGATCACGTGGCGCACGAGCTGGAGCCGCGAGTAGCGCAGCGCGCGGGCGACGTCGACATACGCGCGCGGCACCGCATGAATGCCGTCGCAGGTGTGCGCGGCAACGGGCAGCAGCGCGGCGAGCGACAGGAACACGACCTTGGCGACGTCGCCGAGGCCGAACCATACGGAAATCAGCGGAATCCACGCGAACAGCGAGATCTGCTTGAACGTGTCGAAGCTCGGGCCGACCATTCGCGCGGCGAGGCGCGACAACCCGAGCGCGGCGCCGAGCAGCAGCCCGCCGGCCGCGCCGATCGCGAAACCGCAGGCTTCGCGCGCGAGCGACGCGGACAGCGCGCGGCCGAGCGCGCCGCTCGTGGCTTGCACCCATGCGGTGCGCAACACGTCGGCCGGGCCGACGAGCAGCCCGCTGTTCACGAGGTGCACGGAGGCGATGGCCCACCACAGCGCGAACGCGACGAGCGGCAGGACGAAGCCGCGCCAGTCGGGCGCGCGCAGGCGACGGGCGACCCTGGCGGCCGTGGCGGCCGGCGGTGCGGCGTCCGGCGAAGCGGAATGCGTCACGCGAGAATCTCCTTCGGTTGCGCGGGCAGGGCGGGCATCGTGTGTGGCTCAGCCCCGGAAGGCGGACGGCACGCCGCGGCGCAGGCGCGCCTCGAGCGCGTCGAGCAGCCGGTTGATCAGCAGGCCGACCGCCCCGACGACGATCACGGCAGCCATCACGAGATCGAGCTGGAACAGTTGCCGCCCGTACACGATCAGGTAGCCGAGCCCTTCGGACGACGCGACGAGCTCCACGACGACGAGTGCGAGCCACGACTTCGTGAACGCGAGCCGCACGCCGGTCGCGAGCGTCGGGATCGCGGCGGGCAGCACGACGTGCACGATGCGCTGGCGGCGCGTGTAGCCGAATACGCGCGCGACTTCGTCGAGCGCGGGCGGTGTCTGGCGAAACCCTTGCAGCGTGCTCAGCGTGACGGGAACGAGTGCCGCATGTGCGATCAGCAGGTACTTGAGCGGTTCGCCGACGCCGACGAGCAGCAGCAGGAACGGTAGCCAGCCGAGCACCGGAATCTGCACGAGCGCGTTGAAGCTCGGCAGCACGTAGGCTTCCAGCGTGCGCGACAGGCCGAGCGCGACGCCGGTCGCGAAGCCGAGCAGCGTGCCGGCGGCGAACCCGACCAGCACGCGCTGCAGGCTGATCAGCGTGTGGCGCACGAGATCGCCGCTCGTCGCGAGATCCGCGAGCGCGTCGAACACGCGTTCCGGCGGCGGCAGGATCTGCGGCGCGATCCAGCCGCGCGCGCTGCCGACGCTCCACAGCACGAACAGCAGCGCGGGCAGCAGCCACGGCGCGAGCCGCCACGACCATCGTTTCACGTGCGCCGCCGGTTGCGGCTGCGCGGCGAGCGCGGCGGGCGTGCGAGTGTCGGACGACGGGGCGGAAAACGCGGTGTCGCTCATCGGGGAGGTCCGGGTCAGGAAAGGGGCTTGCCGGCCGCGTCGTATCGTTGCCAGTAGTTTTCGAGCTTCAGCGTGCGCAGCGCGTTGTCGAGATACTTCGGCTCGAACCAGCCGTCGACGTCGACCGGCTGGCGAATCAGTTTCAACGCGAGCGCATCCTGCGCGACGGACTTGTAGCGCGCGACGAAGAACGGATCGATCAGCGGCGACAAGCGGTCCTTCAGGCGCTGGTTCGCGTAGTCGGCCTGCCACGACGAAACCGGCACGCCGCTCTTCGCCCACAGCTTGAACAGCGCATCGCGGTTCGCCTCGTCGGACGACCATCGCGCGCTCTTGACGATCGCGGTCACGACACGCTGCACGATGTCCGGATGCGCGCGCTCGAAATCGTCGAGCACGAGCAGGTGGGTCTGACGCGTGAACTGCGGGCCGTCGTTCTGCGATTCGTAGATGATCTTCGCGAGCCCCGCGTCGCGCAGCTTGTACAGCTGGTAGTCGCCCACCGACGCGTCGATGCCTTTCGACGCGAGCGCGGCGAGTGAGCTCGCGGCATCGAGGTTGATCACGCGCAGGTCGCGTTCGCCGAGGCCGTTTTTCGCGAGTGCGTTGTCGGCGACGAGCTGCAGGTTGGTGCCGCGGAAGATCGACACGCGGCGGTCCTTCAGGTCCTTGATCGAGCGGATCGTGGAGTCGGGCGGCACCGCGATCTTGACGCCCGAGCGCACGCTCGCGGCGAGCAGCAGGCGCGTCTTGATCCCGTTCGCACGCGCGAGCACGGCGGGCAGGTCGCCCTGGTACGCGAAGTCGAGCGCCTTGTTGGCGATCGCCTCGTTGACGGCAGGCCCCGCGCCCTTGAAGAACAGCCATTCCACCTTGATGCCGTCTGCCGCGAACGCCTTTTCGACCTGTTGCTGCAACTGCGCGGTGGCGGGGCTCGATCCGCCGAACGTCGGCGGATCGCCGGCGCCTTGCTGGGCGACGCCGATGCGGATGGTGGCGGGCTTGTCGGCGTGCGCGGCGGCGGCCGGCAACGCAATGAGGGACGCAATGAGCAGCGATCGCAGCAGGCGCAGTGGAAGCATGAATCGACGGGTCCGGAACGTTGAGGAACAAGGCAGGGCCGCAGCCCGTCGAGGCATTCTCGATGACGTGCCGGGGCCGGACAAGAAACGATTTGAACTATGCTTATCGCCGCTTTACGGGTTGCCGCGCCGCGCGTTCCGTTCTTTGCGACGGAGAACCGCATTCACATGCATTGGAGATTCATTCAGGATTCCCATCATGTCGATTGCGGCCCGATGCGGAATCGGGAAATCGTCGATTTGAAAATCGAAATGGCGACGTGGATGGATTTGCGTAAGGATCGCTGGACGAATCCGGGCGGAAAGATGGAGGCAGGTAATCGGGGAAATGCGACGAGGGCCGGTCAATTTTGCCGGGAAGGCACGCTGGATAAGGAGAAACGAGCCACTGTCGATCGATCCGGCATGCCGACAAATCGAATGGAAACGGTTCGATGGCCGGTCGGAAAATCATGCGCCGCAACAGTGGTTATGCCTGTTCAGATAGGTGAACCATGCGAAATGCCGCGAGAAAAATGAAGGCAAATGAGCGATATGGCTTTCATCGTTGCAGCATGAAATCCATAAATGCACTCCGACGCCAAATCATTTGAATTCGCCTGAAAAATTGTCTATACCCTAGACGAATCAGCGCGGTTGCATCGTGCGGGAAGACCGCACCAGGGATGCGGGCACGCAACGGTCGAAGTCATCGTTGCTCGCCGCGTGTTGTCGTGATCGAGAGTATTCCGGGGGATGCGAACGACCCAGTGCCAGGGTCGCCCGCAGGCATCGCAATGGGCGAATGTCCTGCGCAACCGCCGGAGCACGGGTGCGTCTTTGCGTTCAACGGTCGGTCACCGACCCGTTACTCGGAGGTTGCCATGCTGCAATACGTCAAGTCCCTGCTGCGTGACGAACGCGGCGTCAGCTCGCTCGAATACGCAGTGCTGGCCGGCATCGTCGTGGTCGCGCTGGCGGCGGTCGGCGTAATCCTCAGCAGCACCAGCGGCGGCTTGCCGAGCATATTCACGACGCTGATCAACAAGGTGACGAGCCTGATCTGATCCGCTGAACCCGCGCGCCACCGACGAACACCAGGATCCGCAGCGGTAGAACGTATCCGCGGCCGGTGCGTGTCGACGGACGGCTCTCCCATGCTCACGCTCGTGCAGTCGGTGGCCACGGTCTTGCTGGCCTCGCTCGCCGCGCAGGATCTGCGCGACCGGCGGCTGTCCAATCGCGTGGTGCTCGCGTTCGCGGCGCTGTATTTCGTCGCGGCGGCGCTCGCGCGCGACGGCTTCGCGCCGCTGGCCGGGCATGTCGCGATCGGCACGGCGACGCTGCTGCTGTTCGGCGCGATGCGTCACGCGGGCTGGATCGGCGGAGGCGACGTCAAGCTCGCGGCGACGGTATGCCTGTGGGCCGGCCCGGCGCTGGTGTTTCCGGTGCTGGCGAGTGTCGGCGCGGGCGGTGCGCTGTGCGGCGTCGCGTTGCTGGTATCGCGGTCGCGGCGTGCCACGCCGGTGCACGCGATCGACGCGCGCGGCGTGCCGTACGGCGTGGCGCTCGCGCTCGGCGGCACGTTGGCCGTCTGGGCGTCGTTTCCACACACGGTTTCGCTTACCTAGCCCGGGGGACGCACGCCGCCATGCCCAAACCGCTGAGAATGGCCGTGCTCGTCGTTGCCGCCGGCATCGGTGCGTTCATCCTGCGCGAACTGTACGTCGCCGCGTCGACGCCGTCGGTGCCCGCCGAAACGGATCAGGCGCGCGTGCGGGTCGCCGCCGCCGACCTGCCGGAAGGGCTGCTGCTGCGCGACAACGATCTCGCGTGGAAACGCATGCCGCGCGCGCAGGTGCCGGCCGGCGCGTTCGTCGAGTCGCAGCCGGGCGCGGACCTGAAGGGCGCGCTGCTGCGCAACCGCGTGGGCGCGGGCGCGCCGATTCGCGTCGAGAACGTGATTCCGGCCGGCGCGCCGGATTTTCTCGCGGCCGCGCTGCAACCCGGCATGCGCGCGATCTCGGTGCCGGTCGACGACGTGTCCGGCAATGCGGGGCTGATCCAGCCGGGCGACTTCGTCGACGTGTTGCTGACGCAGCAGATCGGCGGCTCGGCCACGTCGCCGGGCACGTTCGAA
>NZ_ASSI01000195.1:0-8702 GCF_000466765.1 Burkholderia sp. AU4i
GCATACGAGATCGTTTCACGTGACTGGAGTTCAGACGTGTGCTCTTCCGATCTTCTTGATCAGCGTCGACTTGCCCGAGCCCGACGGGCCGCACACGACGACCACTTCGCCTTTCTTGACCTCGGTCGTGCAGTCGGTGAGGACCTGAAACGGGCCGTACCACTTCGAAACGTTGCTGATGGAAATCATGGGGGATACCTGCATCGTAATGAGGCGCGCGCGGCGCCGGTTCAGCGTGCCTTCGCGACGCGGTAGCGGCGTTCGAGCACGCGGGCGTACCACGTCAACGGGAAGCACATCGCGAAGTAGAGCAGCGCGACCATCGCGTAGATCGGAAACGGCTTGAACACCGCATTGGTGATGATGTTGCCGGTCTTCGTGAGTTCGGTCAGCCCGATGATCGACGTCAGCGCCGTGCTCTTCACCGCCTGCACGAGAAAGCCGACGGTCGGCGGCAGCGCGATTTTCCATGCCTGCGGCCACACCGCGTAACGGAGTTGTTGCGTCCACGTCATGCCGAGGCTGGCCGCCGCACTCCACTGGCCGCGCGGCACGGCGTCGACGCAGCCGCGCCAGATGTCGGCCAGGTACGCGCTCGCGTTCAACGTCAATACGACCGATGCGGCGGTCCACGGCGTCACGTCGATGCCGATCAGCGGCAGTCCGAAGAAACCGAGGAACAGCTGCATCAGCAACGGCGTGCCCTGAAACAGCTCGACGTAAAGGCTCACGAAGCGGCGCAGCGCCGGCACCGGCGAGATGCGCATCGCGAGCAGCGCGAACCCGGCGACGCTGCCGCCGACGAACGTGATCAGCGACAGCAGCATGGTCCAGCGCGCGGCCAGCAGCAGGTTCCACGCAATATCCTGGAAGGTGAATTCGATCATCGGGCACGCTCCGTCGGGAGGCCGGTTTCAGGGGAGCGCGCGCCACGTAAAGCGGGCAACGCACGAGCGGCGCGGTGCGGCGGCCGCACCGTGCGGCGCGCGGCCCGCGAACAGACGGCGGCCGACGCGATTGAGCAGCATGCGCAGCGCGATCGACAGCAGCAGGTAGATCGCAGTCACGACGATGTAGATCTCGAACGCACGGAAATTGCGCGACTGGATGAAGTTCGCCGCATAGGTCAGGTCGGGCACCGAGATCTGCGACACGACGGCCGAACCGAGCATCACGATCAGCACCTGCCCGAGCAGCGCGGGGTACACGTTCGCGAGCGCCTGCGGCAGCACGACCTGACCGAACACCTGCCGGCCGTGCAGCCCGAGCGCACGTGCGGCCTGCGTTTGCCCGTGCGGAACCGATTCGATGCCGGCCCGCAGGATCTCGACCGCATACGCGCCCAGGTTGACCGTCATCGCCAGCACGGCCGCCTGCGCTTCGTCGATGTGCACGCCGATCCCGGGCAGCCCGAAGAAGATGAAGAACAGCTGGACCAGGAACGGCGTATTGCGGATCAGCTCGACGTAGGCCGCGACCAGCGCGCGTGCCCAGCGCGGGCCGGCGAGCGCGGCCCACGCGCCGGCGGTGCCGATCAGGCCGCCGAGCACGGTGGAGGCCGCGGTGAGGCCGAGCGTCACGCCGATCCCGCGCGCGAGCATGCCGGCGTAGAGGCCGAAATCGCTGAAGTCGAACACGTAGGTCATAACGATACCTTCCGTCGTGAATGCGGGGCGGGCGCGATGCGCATCACAGGTCGGCCGGCAGTGCCGCGTGCAGCCACTTCTGCGACAGGGTGTTCAGCGTGCCGCTTTTCTTCGCGCCGGCGATCGCGTCATTGACCTTCTGCATCAGGCGCGGCTCGTTCTTGTTCAGGCCGACGTGATCGGGCGAGCTGAACAGCGAGAACTTCTGCTCCGGATCGATCGACGGATGGCGCGCGATGATCGTCGCGCCGACGTCGTTGCCGATCACGAGCAGTTGCGCCTGCCCCGACAGGAACGCCGCGATCGCGCCGTTTGGATCGTCGAAGCGCTTGATCGTCGCGTTCGGCGGCGCGACCTTGCTCACGCTCAGGTCCTCGAGCGTGCCGCGCGCGACCGCGACCGACTTGCCGGCGAGATCGGCGGTGCCTTTCACGGCGAGCGATTTCGGGCCGAATACCGCGAGATAGTACGGCGCATACGCGTTCGAGAAATCGATCACCTTCGCGCGCTCCGGCGTCTGGCCGACCGACAGCAGCATGTCGGTCTTGCGGTCGGCGAGATACGCCATCCGGTTGTCGCCGGTGACCTGCACGAGCTCGACTTTCGCGTTGAGCGCCTTGCCGATCAGCGCCGCCATGTCGATGTCGTAACCTTGCGGCTTCATGTCGGGGCCGATCGAGCCGAACGGCGGGTAGTCCTCGAACACGCCGATGCGCACGACGCCGGATTTCGCGATCGTGTCGAGTGCGTCGGCATGTGCGAGCGGCGCGATGGCGGCGAGACCCGCCGCGCAGGTGCAGACGAGGGCGGTGCGGGCGAGCAGGCGTCGCACGAGACGGTGGGCTTGGGTCGATGCGTTCATGATGGAGTCCTTGTTGCTGCGCTGGGGAAAGAACCGGAAATCAGGCGCCGCGTGCGGCGATCAGCTTGCATGCATGCGCGGGTAGCTCGGCGGCGACCGGCATGCCGACGTGCAGGTCGGGCGTTTCGCGCGGCGTCGTCGCTGCCGTCAGCGTGAAGCCGCGGCAATCGATCGTCGCCTCGATCGACGCGCCGACGTCGCGCACGAACGTGACCGTGCCGGCGAGCGTGTTCGGCGCGGACGGCGAGACCGAGGCCGCGCGCACGCACACGTCCTCGGGGCGAATCAGCAGGCGCACGGCGTCGTCCGCGCGCGGCGCGTCGGGCGCGCGCCGGATCGCGAGCCGTTGTCCGCCCGGCAGCACGATCGCGTCGTCGCCGTCGCACGCGACCGGCAGGATGTTGCCGAGGCCGATGAAATCCGCGACGAATTCGTTGACCGGATCGCGATAGATGTCGAGCGGCCGGCCGACCTGCTGGATGCGGCCTTTCTCCATTACGACGATCTCGTCGGCCATCGTCATCGCTTCGCGCTGGTCGTGCGTGACCATGATCGTCGTGATGCCGAGCCGTTGCTGGAGCAGCCGGATCTCGACCTGCATCGCCTCGCGCAGCTTCGCGTCGAGCGCCGACAGCGGCTCGTCGAGCAGCAGCAGGCGCGGAGACGAAGCGATCGCGCGTGCGATTGCGACGCGCTGGCGCTGCCCGCCCGACAGCTGCGTGACGAGCCGGTCGGCAAGGTGCGGAAGCTGGATGAGTTCCAGCAGCTCCGCGACACGCTGCGTTTGAGCCGTCCTGGCCGTCTTGCGCAGCCGCAGCGGATACGCAATGTTCTGCGCGACCGTCATGTGCGGGAACAGCGCGAGCGACTGGAACACCATGCCGAAGTCGCGCCGGTTGGCCGGCACGTGCGTGAGGTCGCGGCCGGCGAACGTGATCGTGCCCGACGTCGGCGTCTCGAGGCCGGCGATGATCCGCATCAGCGTGGTCTTGCCGCAGCCCGACGGGCCGAGAAAGCAGACGAGCTTGCCGTCCGGCACGGACAGGTCGACGTGATCCACGGCATACGCGTGGTGGAAGCGCTTCGTCACGCTCTGAAGGGTGAGCTGGGTCATGGGGAGTCCTTGGATGGGCGAGGGCGGAGTCGTGCGCGTATCAGAGCGCGACGCCCTTGTCGCCGACGAGTTTTTCGAGCATCCAGATCAGCGCGAAATCGATCGCGACGGTGAACACCGCGAAACAGAACACGGTCGGGTCGAGCGACGACACGGTGCGGCTGTAGAGCCAGACCGGCAGCGTCATCGTGTCGACGCTGTACAGGAAGAACGTCACCGTGAACTCGTTGAACGACACGATGAACGCGAACAGCATGCCGGCGAGGACGCCCGGCCGCATCAGCGGCAGGACGACATCGACGAACGCGCGGCGCGGGCTCGCGCCCATCAGGCACGCGGCTTCCTCGAATTCCGGGCCGATCGATGCGACCGATGCCGCGCAGTTCTTCACGGTAAACGGCAGCGTCAGGATCACGTGCGCGACGACGAGCCGCACGAGCCCGAGTTCGACCGGCAGCGCGTTGAACACGAGCAGCAGCGCGAGGCCGAGCATGACGAGCGGATAGACGATCGGCAGCGCGACGAGCTGCTCGACGAACGTCTTGCCGCGGAAGCGATAACGCGACAGCGCGTAGGCGGCGGGTACCGAAACCGCAGTCGCGACCAGCATCGTCGCGATCGCGACGACGAGGCTCGTCGTCAGCGCGGCACCCATCGATTGCGCACTGCCGGCATCGGCGGTCACGAAGGTCTGCCAGGCGGCGCGGTACCAGTGCAGGCTGAAATCGCGCGGCGGAAATTCGAGCGTGCCCGACGAGCCGAACGACATCGTGATCATCGTCACGATCGGCAGTGCGGCGAGGCACAGCACGAGCGTCGCGAGGGTGCCGGTCGCGCGGCTCAGACGGCCGGGCAGCGGTGCTCGCGGCAGAAGGGCATTCATCGGTTCACCTCGTCACGTTGCAGGGCGCGCACGAGGCGCTGGGAAACCGCCATCACGACGAGCGTCGCGCCCATCAGCACGACACCCGAGGCCGACGCGGCCGGCCAGTTCAGCAGCGGCGCGACCTGGTCATGCACGAGCACCGCGAGCATCGGCACGCGCCGGCCGCCGAGCAGCAGCGGCACCGCGAACGCACTCGCGTTGTAGGCGAACACGAGCAGCGCGCCCGATACGAGCCCCGGCATCGCGAGCGGCAGCGTCACGTGCCGCAGCGTCTGCCAGCGCGTCGCGCCGAGCGTCGCGGCGGCTTCGTCGTACGCGCGGGACACGGCACGCAGCGCGCTCGACAGCGGCAGCACGGCGAGCGGGAATGCGGTCTGGATCAGCCCGAGCAGCACGCCGTGTTCGCGGTACAGCAGCTGCAGTGGCCGTTCGATGACGCCGGCCGCCAGCAGCGAGCGGTTGAGCAGGCCCGCCGGGCCGAGCATCACGAGCCAGCCGTAACCCTGCAGCAGCAGGTTGACGAGCAGCGGCAGCAGCACGCCGGCAAGCATGAGCCGCCGCGCGAGCCGCGATTCGGCGCGCGCCATCGCCAGCGCGACCGGGATCGCGAGCAGCACCGCGCATACCATGCTCTGGAACGCGAGGCGCAGCGTGAGCCACAGCGAGTGCATGAAGTACGGGTCGGCGAGATCGGCGTAGTTCTGCAGCGTGAACGTGCGCCATTCGTCGCCCGGCGTACCGACGCTCATCCGCAGCACGGTGAGCGTTGCCGCCGCGAGCACCGCGAGGAATGCGAGGATCGGCGCAAGCAGCAGCCACGCCGGCACGCCGGGCCGCGCGGCAGCGGCGGCCGAAGCGCCGCCGGCCGGGCCGGCGGCGACGGGTTCCGCGTGACGGGAGGAAGGCAGCGAGGCCATGTCGTCAGGCCGCGAAGAGGCTGGTATAGCGCTTGATCCACGCCGGCTGAACGACGGCGAGCGCCTTGTCGTCGTGGAGGATGGCCTTCTCCGCGATCTGCTGCGGCGACGGCACGAATGCGCGGCTTTCCGCCGGGATCACGGCCTTCGAATTCACCGGCCCGTTCAGCACGTCCGCCGCCATCCGGCCCTGCACGCCCGCGTCGAGCGTGTGGTTGATGAACGCATGGATCAGGTCGAGGTCGCCCGGGTGCGCTTTCGGAATCACCGTGAACATCAGTTGCGTCGCGAAGCCTTCCTTCATCCCGTACGTCACGCCCATCTTGTAGTCGGGCTTGCGGATCTGGTCCGGGAAGAACGCGGGCGAATAGATGCCGCCGATGTCGAGCGAGCCGGTGCGGAACAGGTCGGCGACCTGGTTCGGGTTTTCGCCGAGCGTCATCACACGATCCTTGAGCGCCGCGAGCTTGCGGAAGCCCGGCTCGATGTTCTGCTGCGAACCGCCGGCCAGCTTCGCGGCGACGATCGCGAGATCGACCGCCTCGGCCCACTCCGGCGGCGGAAGAAACAGGCGCCCCGCATATTTCGGATCCCACAGCGCTTCGTAGCTCGCCGGTGCGGTCTTGACGGTCGACGTGTTGTAGATCAGCCCGTCCGACCACAGCAGGTAGCCGACACCGAACCCGTTTGCGCCCGTGCGGTACTGTGGCGCGACGTCCTTCAGGTTCGGCAGCCGGTTCAGGTCCGGCTTCGCGAGCAGGCCTGCATCGGCGAGGCCGGCCGCACCGACGCCGGCCAGCGTGATCACGTCGTAGGTCGGCCGCTCGCCGGCGGCCTTGACCTTCGCGACCATGCCCGATGTGCCGTCCGCGCGGTCGGCGATCACGCGTGCGCCGGTCTGCTTGCTGAACGTTTCCGCGATGTTGCGCAGCGCGGCCGCACCGGTATCGTCAGACCACGTAAGGATGCGCAGCGTCTTGCCCGCGAAGTTGCTGGTCTGTGCCTTCGCAGTACTGATGAACGGCATCGGAAGGGCGGATGCGGCGAGTGCCGTGCCGAGGGTTTTGATCACCTGCCTTCTGCCCGCCTTGAAGTGTTGCATGGCCGTCTCCTGATGAACGATGCCGGGTGGTTCGATGCCGGTCGCCGAACGGCGGCGCGGGGTGTGGATGCACTGTAGGGAGGTCAAATTTCCGCAACAAACGAAATATCCGCATGCGCGGCATGACATAAACGCATGGGCCGGACGGCCTCAGCGGGCCGGCATCATGACCTGCTTGATCTCCTGGAATGCGGCCAGCCCGAACGGGCCGAGCTCGCGTCCGACGCTGCTGCGCTTGTAGCCGCCCCATGAGGTTTGCGGATAGATCAGTTGCGGCGTGTTGATCCACACGACGCCTGCTTCGAGCGCGTCGGCGACCCGCTTGCCGCGTGCCGCGTCGCGCGTGACGACGGTCGCGACGAGCCCGTATTCGGTATCGTTGGCGGCCGCGATCGCGTCGTACTCGGTATCGAACGTGCGGACGCACAGCACCGGCCCGAAGATTTCGTCGCGCCATAGCGGGCTGTCGGCCGGTACGTCGGCGAACAGCGCGGGCCGGATGAAGTAACCGGGGCCGGCGGGCACGTCGCCGCCCGTCACGAGCCGCGCGCCGTCGGCGCGGCCTTGCGCGATGTGGCGCTTCACGCGTTCGTATTGCGCGCGGTTCGTCAGCGGGCCCATCTGCACGCCCGGCGCGAACGGCGGGCCGACGACGGTCGCGTCGATCCGCCGCGCGAGGCGTGCGATCAGGTCGTCGGCGAGCGGCGCGGCGACGAGCACGCGCGAGGTCGCCGAACACATCTGCCCCGCGTTGAACAGGCCGCCGCCCGCGATCAGTTCGACCGCGTGGTCGGGATCGGCGTCGTCGAACACGACGATCGACGACTTGCCGCCGAGTTCGAGGCCGACGCCCTTGATCGTGTCCGCGGCCGTTTTCATGACCTGCGCGCCGACCGCCGTGCTGCCGGTAAACGACACCTTCGCGACGAGCGGATGCGCGCACAGCCGGGCACCGACGTCGGGGCCGGTGCCCGTCACGACGTTCAGCACGCCTGGCGGCAGGCCCGCTGCGGCGGCGATCGCGACGAGTTCGAGTTCCGGCAGCGGCGTGATCTCTGACGGCTTCAGCACGACGGTACAGCCGGCCGCGAGCGCGGGCGCGAGCTTCCACGCGGTCGTCACCATCGGGAAATTCCACGGCACGATCAGCGCGGCGACGCCGGCCGGTTCGCGCCGGATCCATGCGCGGTGGTCGTCACCGGGCAGCGCGACCTCGGTTTCGCCGTCGGTGTCGATGCGTTCCGCGAGGCTGGCGTAGTAGTCGAACGTGGCGATCACGTCGGCGACGTCGATCTCCGCTTCGGCGAACGGCTTGCCGTTATTGAACGACTGCAGCGTCGCGAGCCGTGTGCGGTGCGTGTCGACGCCGCGCGCGATCGCGCGGAGCAGGGCCGCGCGCGCGGCGCCCGTCGTGCGTTTCCAGCCGGGAAACGCGCGGGCTGCGGCCTGGACGGCGCGCTCGACGTCCGCGCTGCCGCCGGCAGCCACATGCGCGAGGACCGCTTCAGTCGACGGATCGACGATCGGCAACGTGGCGCCGTCGGCGCCGGACCCCCACGCGCCGGCGATGAAAAGCCCGGTACGCAGCGGCGGATCAAAGTGAAAATCGGGGGCCTGACTCATCGCTGCACCTGCTCGAACCATGTCGCTTCGTCGATCTCGATTACGGTCGGGATCGCGCGCGCGACGGCGTCGCGCAACGTGGCCGCCAGTGCGTCGGGCGTCGCGGCCGCGTGCGCCGCGCAGCCGAAGCCGCGCGCGAGCGCCAGGAAATCGGGCGTGTACGGATCGACGCCGATCGGCGTGATGTCGCGCGCGACCATGTATTTGCGGATCTCGCCGTAGCCGCGGTTGTTCCAGACGATCACGATCACCGGCACGCGGGCCTCGACCGCGCTCGCGAGCTCCGGCAACGTGAACTGCAGGCCGCCGTCGCCGATCAGGCAGACGACCGGGCGTGCGGGCGCGGCGAGTTTCGCGCCGATCGCGGCGGGCAGCCCGTAGCCGAGCGTGCCGTAGCCGGTAGACGAGTTGAACCAGCTGCGCGGTGCGTGCGCGTCGTGGGTGAAATTACCGACGTACACGGGGCTCGTCGAATCGCCGGCGACGATGACGCCAGGCAGCGCCGCGACGATCGTGTCGATCAGCCGCGCCTGCGCGCGCGCCGGGCCGTCG